>JADKJP010000005.1:0-300000 GCA_016720935.1 Bacteroidota bacterium | reverse complement strand
GTTGCATTAGATAGCATTCATAGTTCGGCGAATGACTCGCAAATGGTTTGGTATTCAAGAAAAAAGTTAATGCAAAAGATATTATTTGATACAACATTAACGTCTGAAGATTCTTCAATAGCTTCCTTTTTTAATAACAATAAATTTAATTTGCTTTCACAGCTTAGTTATATAAATATATTGAAGGATAGCTTAACCTGGATAGATTCTATTTCAACTTTGGCAAATTCTGTGAAAATAGATAGTATCAAATTTATGTTTGATGAAATTTCTTATTTTGATAGTTTGATTGTGAATGATTCCACATTAGATCTCGAAACAATTGGTGATTTATATCTTCAAAAGGATTCGGTTTCAAGGTTATTAATTGAGCAAGCTAATAAGGATCGAGAAGAGTTAGCAATTATGACATCCATTTTAAATTCCAGAGTAAGTGAGCTTTTGGACATTAATGATACTTTATCTTCAATGGATAAATTTGTTCAGAACGAAATCGATGTAAACCATCTTTACCTTTCAAATGTTTCGCTCAATGAATGGGATAACATCTATTCTGATTCCGTTAGTATTTATAATATCGCAAGCAAGTGCCCTTTAAGTGAAGGTCCATCAGTTTATGGAGCAAGAAGTATCTTTCATTTTATAAATGATGATGAAATTTATAATGATGATTTGATATGTGGTTCTCCTGATACATGTTCTATACTTGATCGGCCAGGTTTAGTCTCCGGTGATCCAAATTTTGGAGTATGCGAACAAACGTATCAATATTCTATTCCTTCAATGAGCGGCGCAACTTTTGGTTACAGGTGGGAAATTCCTTCAGGTGCTAGTTTTGTTGGTGATTCAACTACAAACACTATACTCGTATCATTTCCCGTTGATATACAGAGCGGCCTAATTTGTGTTCATGGTGTAAATGCTTGTGGAGATGGTCTTGATCGTTGTATGGCAGTATTTGGCGCACCAAAACCAGTGGAGGATATTTCTGGTAATTCAAGTGTTTGTGAAAATGATGTCGAAGTTTATACGTGGAATTCAGTACCTGGTAGTACGGAGTATAATATTATTTTACCTGATGGAGCCACTTGTTTAACAAGCAACCCAACTATCACAAACAGTGTTGTGGTGGAATTCGGATCAGCAGGTGGTGCAATTAGCATTATAGCTTCGAATAATTGCGGTAATTCAGACACAACTTCATTGGCTGTAGAAATAAGTTGTCGAACCAGCAATCAAAATTTATATAATGTAAGTCAAGAAAATTTACCTCGGATTTTTCCAAATCCAACCTATGGAACAACCACTCTTGTTTACAGTATATCAAATGATCGAGGCTATTTGCAGATCGTAGATCTATTTGGGGAAGTAATTAAATTGATTGAACTTGATGGAACTGCTTCTAGTTTGAAGTTCGATATATCTGAACTTGCACCACAAGTGGTGGGCTATAGATTAATTGATGGTGATAGAATTGTAAATTGTGGCAAAATTGTCATTATTAGGTAAATACAGCTAATTTGAATTTTTTGCTTGGATAATTTTGCACTACATTTGTATAGTGGAATTAAAAATTCAAAAACTTCTTTTATTAGGATTATTCCTTCCAGTATTCTTGTTTTCACAAGGGATAAGTAACCTTTGGCTAATGGGATATGATTATCCAAGTGGTCCACCTTGGGGAGGGATCAAAATGGATTTTGCTGGTGGTGTTTTGAATTTAAGTCAAGATAATAGGAATATAAATCTTAATTGTACTAATGGAATGATTTCTGATTCAGCTGGGAACATGCTTTTCATTTCTAATGGTGTGTATATTGCTAATTCGAATAATGATACATTACAAAATGGCGGAGGATTAAACCCAGCACCATTTACAGATAATAATTCATTTTTAGGTTTGCCAATTCCTCAAGCAAATTTGGTTATTCCGATTCCTAATCATTCGAATCTATATTATTTATTTCATGAAACATGTGATGATTATGGGTATAGTTATTCATCCTTTTTCTTGTATTATTCTGTCATAGATATGACATTAGATGGTGGAAGAGGAGCAGTAATTTCGAAAAATAATATTCTTCTAAATGATAGTTTGGTTGAGGGGCGCTTAACAGCTTGTAAACATGCAAATGGTCGAGATTGGTGGATGATAGTTCATCGTAGTAATAATTCAAATCAATACATTAAGTACTTGATAACTCCATATGGAATTGAAGGTCCTTGGACACAAAATATTGGAGCTGCAAGAGAAGCAAATTTTGGTCAATGTGTTTTTTCTCCAGATGGCAATTTTTATGCCTACTATGAGCCCTCGAATGACTTGGACATTTACCAATTTGACCGTTGCACTGGAGATTTTAGTAACCTAACTCATATTTCAATTAATGACAGTGCTTATGTTACTGGAGCTGCATTTTCACCAAACTCTAGAGTGCTTTACCTTTCTTCAGTAAGATATGTTTATCAAATAGATTTAACGGCACCAAATATATCTTCGACTTTATCTACGGTTGCTATTTATGATAATTATTATTCACCACAACATCCATTTGCTTCAACATTCTACCTTTCTCAATTAGCTCCAGATGGGAAAATATATATTAATTGTGGAAACAGTACTGTTGATATTCATGTTATAAATAATCCGAATGTTCTTGGGTTGGGTTGTGATGTTTGTCAGCATTGTGTTCACTTACAATTTTATAATGCATACACTATTCCTAACTATCCTAATTATTTCCTTGGAGCAGAATCTGGAAGTGTGTGTGATAGCTTAACAACAAGTCTTATAGATTTAGATCTGAAAATTAATTTTCAATTCAATCCAAATCCAATTACCGATGGTCACTTCACAATTACATATCCGACAATGAAATCGATTGGAGAACTTGAAATTATTAATCTTGAAGGAAAGGAAATAATAAAATACTCTTTGCCGGAGTGGAGTAGTATTCAGCATTTGGTTTTACCTCAACTACCATCCGGGATATACATGGCAAAGATGAGTAGTGGGAGTGGAACTGGAAGTGTGAAATTTATGGTTAAATAATTTTAAATTTATAAATTTAATTCCTTATGCTTTTTCTTTTTTAAATCCCTTGAACCCTTTAATTCATTATTTCTTTTCATCTCAACACTGCTTTCCTGAAATAACTCTGATGAAATTCCAAGTCTTGAGAATCGAAATATTTTTCCGTTGAAAACAATGCCTGTAACCCTTCCACTTCTTTGGTAGGTTTCAATTTTAGACTCATTCAACTTGGAGAAGAATTCCTTGATGGACACTGATCTTTGATAATTCGATCGTAATACTTTCAACAGTGACTCTTTATCCGTTGCTCTTGCTACCCTCATTTTGTATTGATATTCCTTTTCGGTAATTGAGTTTTTCCTTCCCTTTCCCCTTTGAACCAAGGAGTGTTTAAGTTCTGGGTATTTCTCAATTTGATATTCTTGGATACCTTTTGACAATTTACTCAAATTTGTTTTTGAGAGACGAAGTGACTTCCCAGTTTTGTTTTCTACACCGGAAGCACAAATGTGAACATGGTAATGGTCTTTGTCAAAGTGAGGGACTGCGATATACAGACCGTTTGGATTACGCAATCGAAGGTATTCCCGAGTCGTATCTTCAAGCATAGAAAGCGAAATATTTTTCGAATCATCCCTATGCCAAGATAGAATTACCCGCTGGGACAAGTCTTTAACGAAAGCCTGTGCGTCAGCGGACTTGGCCCGTTATAAAGACTAAGACCTTAGAAATATAGCGATTTTATTCCCATCTTGAACAAGTCTTAAATGAAGGCCCACGCGTTAGCTTAATGGTCTATAATAACCAGACCTTAGAAATCTAATATTTCTTCCATTCTTTTTTCTTTGCAACGAAGTAAAAAGGCAATTTTAAAATATTAATGCTGACAGTACTTAATGTCTGAATCAGATAATTAAAATAATTTGTGAAGTTCCAGAACTTCAACGTCTACAGGTCCTTGAATACCGGAATAATCCTGTGCACTGCTAAATCGATATTCATGAGGATAGGTCACAAGACCAGCTTCTACCGGGTTGTAATGAATGTATTGAATTTTACTCAATGTAAATTTCGGCTCAAAAACTTCTTCAGCGTGACTCCCGTTTTGCCAAATTTGATATTTGGTATTTAATTTATTTTTTTGGCCGTGATAATTAAATTTTTCGAGTAGGAATTCGCGCCTGCTTTCTCTTCCGGTAAGGATCATTGAAATAAGTTTTCCGGTTGTATATTTTTTAAAATCGCGAACGATGTCGCTCAGTTTCCCTTCTTCAGCCCTGCATAATAAATGAATGTGATTTGTCATGATCACATAGGAGAATATTTTTAGTGATTTCTTCCGAATGCAATAGTTTAAACTTTCACAAAGTAAATATTTGTATTCCGGCCTTGTGAAAAGATCAATCCGGTCAACAACGGTGAATTTACAAAATACGCCGCATCCTTTTTGTGAATTCTATACGCATATCCCATTTCACAAAAATTTTATTTTTCATTGAATAAATAAAACCAAATAAGCTGGTTCTTATAGTATGTATTTTTAATTCGGAGCTTAAAGTTTCTTGTGCTACTGAAAATCTTAACTACCATAAAAATTCAACCTAATGTTATAAGCAGGTTGCTGCTGAATTGAATAAAATGATTATATTTCTAAGGTCTAAGGCTTAATATCGGTCCAAGTCCTCCAACGCACAGGCTTTCGTTAAAGACTTGGCCCAGCGGGAGTAGCTCTGTAATGCAGAAACATGGTTGTTGACAATCGGACTCAAGTCTCAGTTTTTGGAAAATCCTCACCCCGAAACCACCACACCAGTGATAGAAAGGCTATTTTTCTCCAAATAACCCACCATTTTTACTTTTCCATACCTGGACTGAGGTCTTGAAAACCTTCATGCTTAAAGGCTTCAGAGATATTTCATTTATAAGGTAGATTTTATAAATTTGTCAAAGGATCTATGTAATGCGGCTAGACTCATAGGTTTTTCCTTTATCCGGAATGAAAAAAATTATCATTGTCTCAGTACTGGGATCACTATTGTTTTTGCTGACTCTTGCTTCTGAGAGTCAGGATCCGGCACATCCATTTCATACGCCTACTGAATTATTTATTCTAAGAAATCTTAGTACTTCGAGAACACCTATTGGTCCGGGAGAATGGTTTCTGTCTTCCTATAGTTGCCGGGGCTGTCATGGTCATGATACAACAGCCCAGGCTAACATCGACGAAAACGGGAATGATGTGAATCTTGTTTCACACTGGGAAAGCAGTATGATGGCGCTGGCCGCGAAGGATCCATTGTGGCGCGCGAAAGTCAGCCAGGAGATCCTGATAAACCCGCCGCATGAAGGACACCTTCAGGACAAATGTACTTCCTGTCATGCTCCTGCAGGCAGGTACAATCACTTCTTTCATGGTAATCAGTATTACAGGCTGAGTGATCTGGTGAACGATACTCTTGGATTAGACGGAGTGAATTGTGTGAGTTGTCATGCGATTGATTCCACTACAGGCACTACTTTTTCCGGTAACACACTATACGATACAACGCGTCACATTTACGGTCCGTTTACTTTGCCGGAAGTTGGTCCGATGCAACTTTATGAAGGCTATACGCCGACGTATAGCACGCACATGGATCAGTCTCGTTTGTGTTCTTCCTGCCATACATTGATTACACAAACAGTTGATCTAAGCGGAAATCTTACCGGAGGAGAATTCGTTGAACAAGCTACTTACCACGAGTATTTGAATTCAAGTTTCCCTGCCAATAATATCAAATGCCAGACTTGTCATATGCCGCAGTTGAGTGATCCGGTGGTCATCGCGAACGGGTTCATTGCACTTCAGCCTCGTTTTCCTTTCAATCAGCATGTTTTTGCGGGTGCAAATTATTTTATGTTGAACCTGATCAAGAATAATAAAAACAGTCTGGGTGTGAATGTGGAGGATGGGCGATTTGATTCAACGATTCAGGCCACCACAGCGAATCTCATGTTGAGTTCGGTGGATATGTCTGTCACATTCGACAGTGCGGTGAGTGATACCGGATTTTTCAGAGTACGACTTCAAAACAAGGCAGGCCACAAATTTCCATCAGGATATCCCGCACGACGCGCGGTTTTGCAGTTTGTTATTCTTGATGCTATTGGGGATACCGTGTTCAAGTCTGGAATTTTTGATTCAAATGCAAGAGTTGTAGGCGAAAATCCGGCTTTTGAAACTCATCACGATTTCATTTCCCAATCGGATATTCCGCAGATCTATGAACTGGTCATGGGAGATGTAAACAATAATTTTACTTCTGTTCTTGAACGTGCAGCTGTTTTGTTGAAAGACAATCGTCTGCCGCCATTGGGATTTACCACGAATCATTTCGCGTACGATACTGTTCAGATTTCCGCGGATGCTTTAGCGGATCCGGATTTCAATAAAGTTGGTATCACAGAAGGAACAGGTGCCGATGAAGTACATTACCATGTACCCATGCCAAATGTAAATGGTCCGGTGAGGGTTTATGCAAGATTGTTCTACCAGCCTGTACCTCCAAAATGGCTGGATGAAATGTTCCAGCTTTCAAGTGCTGAGATTGACACCTTCCGGACAATGTACAATGCCGCGGATAAGGTTCCATTGAAAATTCTGGAAGACAGCTTGTCTCTGAACATTACCGGAGTAAAACAAATATCCACAGTACAAGAAGCCCTGGTGTTCCCAACCATTACAACAAATGGCAGAGTGACAGCAAGAGTTGGAAAAGGAACACAAATCCTTCACATAGAAATGTTCGATATGAACGGAAGACAAATTCTGGAATTGAATCCTGTTGGAGGCAAAGAAGAAATCACGTTCAATTTTACCGGAACAGCGGGAACTTATTTTGTACGGGTTCGGTCAACAGCGGGTGAATGGACAAGAAAAATTTTGAAAAGAAATTAAATAAAAACAAATAGCATCTAAACCAGTCTAATCAAAAACCATGAAACACTCTACTCTTAAAGGTGTGTTGCTGATGGGGATGTCGCTCTTCATGTGCGGAATATTTTCCGCAAATGCTCAGCTTGCATTCACGGATGCCAATACCAGTCTCAATCTTGGCGGCATGTACAGCGGTTGTGCTGTAACCGTTACGGATGTAAATTTTGACGGGATGGATGACATCCTCCGGATGGATCAGGGCCACCGTCTCTATCTTGATTTACAGAATCGCGATGGAAGCTACACAACACAATTTTTATATGACATCGGTACTTCCAGCGCCTGGGCGATGACCTGCGCGGATGTAGATCAGAACGGATGGAAAGATGCGGTGATGGATGGTGATGGCGGAATTATTTTTGTAAAATTATTCGGCGCCGGAAGTACTGTTACCGTGACTACATCTACACTTCAGAACTCCGGATTCTTTTTGCAAAATGCAACGTTCGCGGATTTCAATAACGATGGATGGATCGATTTGTTCTGTTGTGATGATAATGCGGCTGCCCACATGTACCTCAATGATGGTACAGGTAATCTGAACATTTCTACAATGGTAAATTTTGCCGTTAATCCCGGTGTGAATTACAACGGTGATCCGGCAGATTCAGGAAACTATGGAAGCGCCTGGATTGATTTTGATAATGATGGCGACCTTGATTTGTATGTCGCGCATTGTCGTCAGAGCACATCAAGCCCTACAGATCTTCGCCGTATCAACAGAATGTTTGTAAACGATGGAAATAATAATTTCACCGAGCAGGCCAATGCTTACGGAATTGATATCGGCTGGCAAACATGGACTTCCAGTTTCGGTGACCTCGACAATGATGGGGATCTTGATCTGGTACTTACCAATCACGATCACACCAGCCAGATTTTTCAAAATGACGGTACCGGTCATTACACTGAATTGTTGTCAACAGGATTTCATACCAACGCGATTACACCTATCGAATCAGTCGTTGAAGATTTCGATAACGATGGCTTTGCGGATATCCTTGTAACAGGATCCGAGTGGATGTATTGGAAAAATAATGGTGACATGACATTCACCCAACTGAACGGATTGTTTGCCAATAACGGTATGCTTTCTTTCGCTACCGGTGATTTGAACCACGACGGGTTCATTGATGTTTATGCTTCTTATGGTGACATCTATACAAGTCCTTCCAGTTTTCAGGATGTCGCTTACCTGAACAACAAAAACACCAATCACTTCATCACTTTTGATCTGGTAGGAACAGCAAGTAATAAAGGTGCTATTGGTGGTCGTGCTACTATTTACGGACCATGGGGAGCACAAGTACGTGAGGTACGTGCTGGAGAAAGTTATGGAACTTGTAATTCATCACAATTGCATTTCGGATTGGGAAATAATCTGGAAGTGGACTCAGCGGTTATCTGGTTCCCTTCTGGAAATATTACACGTTTGTATAATTTGAATGCCAACCAGTTTGTGAATGTTGTAGAGAACAATTGTTCTGTCGCAGGAAATGTGATCTCCGGACCAAGTATTATTTGTGTTGGACAAACAATTACGCTGACTGCCGCAACCGGATTTTCATCTTACCTGTGGTCTACAGGCGAAACAACACAATCTATCCAGGTATCCAGCTCCGGTTCATACAATGTGCTGGTATCTGACGGTGGAACCTGTACTGACCTTTCACCAACTCTTAGCATTTCACAGAATCCCGATGAAACACCAAGTATTTCAACATCAGGAGACGTAAGTTTCTGTAATGGTGGATCTGTAACACTGACAAGTTCAGTTGCTGTTGCTTATGTTTGGTCGGATGGAAACACAACTCAATCTATCGATGTTACCACACCGGGTTCCTATACAGTTACCATCACCGGTGCCTGCGGACAATTTACTTCTGATCCGGTTACCGTTAGTATCCTGAGTTCTCCTGATCCGATTGTCAGTGGAGCCAGCGCAGTAGGACCAACTTCTGTTGTACTCAGTGCAACAGGAAATGATCTTTACTGGTATGATTCTCAAACAGGCGGAACATTGCTTGGTCAGGGTGCAACATTTACCACTCCGGTTTTATCGACTCCAACAACGTATTGGGTTGAAAACAGGACATCGTATCCGGGACCTTTGAGAAATACCGGAATGACTTATCACGCAGGAACATTGTTCAGTGGTCCTACAACCAACGGTACGATTGAATTTACGGTGAACAGTGCTTGTACTTTGAAGTCAGTAAAAGTTTATACTGATTCAGCAGGACTTCGTGAAGTTCAACTTACCGATGCATCAGGAACGGTGCTTCAGTATGCATCAGTAAACATTCCTGTAGATTCTTCCAGAGTGAATTTGAATTTCGCCCTCACTCCGGGTACGTACCGTCTCACCACCAATGCTTCCGTAAACCAAACTACCTTTAATCATAATTCACCACGTTTGCAGCGAAGCTCAAATGGTGTTGTTTATCCATATGTAACTCCTAACAATACAGTTGTTATCACAGGTTCCAATCAGGGCGCGAATTACTACTATTATTTCTACGATTGGGAAGTTGAAGAACAAGGTGCTGTATGTACCAGTGATCGTGTACCTGTTATCGCTGACATTCTCAATGGTATTGACGAAGCAGGATTGCAATCCGGTATTTCAATTTATCCAAATCCGGCAAGCGGCATCGTTAATGTAAATCTTGATGCAGCCACACCGGTGCATCTGAGCATTTATGATGCATCCATTCGTCTGGTTCGTGAGGTACGTTTTAACGCGATGAGCAATCAATTCAATGTTGAAGATCTTGCAGCAGGCGTGTATCAGGTTAAAATTAACAAAGGAGAAAACACCTATAATTATAAATTGGTAGTGCGTTAATCGAGGATAAAATTTTTTAAAGAGGGGAGGTCATCTTTGTATGGTCTCCCCTTTTAATTTTAGATTTTAGATTTTAGATTGATGATTTTAGATTGATGAGCTGAAATGGAGAATTTAGCCCGATTCCGTAGCGGAATTTTATTTTTTTAGCTGATGAAAATTCGCGGTTAGGTTGGTTCCTGTTTTCATGAATTTCATGGTCCAGAAAATCATATTCAATAAGATTCCCAGTAGTAAAGTCATGCCCCAGGTTTGGGGATGAGAAAGCGGATTGGCAATTCGCTCTCCAATATCATACAACAATGGACTTGGCTCACTGATGATATCCCAGCTGTTCCAGCGCTGGTAACGGCCAAGGTAAACGCCAAAACTTCCAAGGAATAAAAGTACAGTTGAAATCGTTCCGACCAGGAACGGATGTAACTTGCGAAGCAACAGATTTTCTATTTCAAACAAACTGATAAATCCGAATGCAAGTCCGGTCCATGCATAGGAAAGTATAACGATGAGGTCATACCATAGAGGAACCGGATTTCGTGCTTTCAGGTGAAAGAGATCTGTGAGTATGTAAGGAGAATTTGGAAAGAAAAGCAACCATGTTCCCAGGAGCAGACACAGAGCGAAGATTCCCTTGGGTTGATTTTTCCATCCTGCAAGAATGGTCCCGACACACCATGGTATAAATGCGAGAAAGAGATTCCAGTTCAGGAAGAGATAGGTAGCTGTTCCTGTGAAATAATATCGAACGGCCGACAGCGCGAAACAAAACAAGGACATACTGAATAAAAACAAGGCGGTACGAAAGCGTAAAGTGAGGAATGATTGAGTGGTCATGGCATGCGTATTTCAGCCATAACGTGAGCAAAGAAAGGAAATTGAATTTTTAAGAAATTATAACACGGGACTTTGCCTAATTACGCTGATGTTTTAAAAACTCGGCAATCCGTTTTTGCGCGTTTCGGCGGATACTCATGTAGAAGAGATTGAAATCCGCGATGTGGTAATTTTTCAGATTGTACAGACGGCTGCCGGTAAAATGTGGTCTTGAAATACGCAAAACACCATCTTTTATATCCACCTGTGCATCACAAACTTTTTCAACGATGCGATCGAAATTTTTAAGAATTGTTCCGGGATTTAATTCCCTGGGAATATTTATTGTATCCGTTTTCCAGCTGAGTGGATTTGTGCATACCGCCGGATGAAGCGGTTGAACATATCCTTCCGGATAAAAATCCCGCGCGTAGGTACGCCAGGAAGTATAGCATCCGGTTTCAGTGGAGTCGTCGCAGGGTTTTAGTTTTGTAAAAACAGAATCATAAACCGGCATTCCAACCAGGTAAGCTGCGACCAGTTGTCGGGACAATTCCTTTCCGTCAAAATATTCTTTCAGCAAACGGATCGCGTGAGTAGTGCCCTGACTATGCGATGCAATAATAATTGGTCGTCCCTGATTGTAATTTTTCAAATAATATTCAAAAGCACTTTTTACATCGGTGTAAGCGAGATCAAATGCTTCATTGGCTACGGATACCTGATTCGTAAAATAGGATGAAATGTTTGCTTGTCTGTATCGCGGAGCAAATACACGCGCAGAGCTGTTGAAAGTACTCGCCTGGTAAAGGATGGTTGTTTGATCAGTTCGTTTATTGATTTCCGGATCATCAATGTTCGCATTCCAGTCTTTGGAATGATCGGTAGTTCGGGTGTAAGTCGTTGGGTGGATAAAGAAAACATCGGCCTTCGCTTCAGATTGCATGTTTTTTTCACTACTGTGACTCGGAACACGGTCGGCATTATCCCTGAGTTCCGGTAAGGCAGCCCAGTTTTTCGACAAGCTGTAATCAGGTGTGGATCCGGACACTGAATCATATTCCGGAGCGTTTTTTTGTCCTTGGAATTTATTGCTGCAGGAGAATATTAAAAATAAGCATGATAAATACAGCAGAAAACCGCGCTTTAAGAACATGTTTCAAAGATAGACAGCAAAGACTGAAACGCAATGAATTTCAGATTTTCAATGGAATTTAGTATTGTGGAATTTTTCTTCAGCTGCACAGGATACTCCCCGGCAAAAGTGAACCACAGCGGAAGGTAGAAATCTGCGAAGGATTTGCCTAAATCAATTGCCCTTAAACTGATATTCATCCAATGTAGCAGGTTTTTCAGATTAGAATTTGGGTGGCCGGTATTATTTGGACGGGTTGAGATCGAAGAAACCGGGTGTATTGAAGTCATTACCGGTGGAGTAAGGCAATCAACAGGAAGCTAAATTCATATATGCCGGATCATCGAAAGGATCCGACATAGTGTACTTTGTAATTGGGGATGGCCATTCCGACGGAGCACAGTCTTGCGTGAAAGATTTGTCTAGAAAAGGTTGCCGAGTGGTGCCCTTTGAAACGCCCGATGGGATAAATGATAATAGATTAGGCAATCATCTGATCCGCGAAACTCCCGAAGGCATGACATAATAATATAGCTTCCTAACATTCGTCATTCAGATTACAGAGAGGGATGAGAATAAATGTTCAGTGGAGTGAGAGCTTAATTAATTGGCAGGGGTAAATATGGCATAGCTGGTATATAATCCATAGAATAGATTCCCTAATTCTCCTTGAAATTGAAATCTCACATTTTACATCTGACAAGCTTTGATGAGTGGGTGAATCTCACAAAGTATAAGGGGCAACGGATACTTGGAGATACTGCGTAGTGGGTATCCGGCGGAGCGAACGGACACATAACTCATTACATATGAAACCTCAAAGCCCTTTAATCTTTTCTGCAGTCTCAAATACCAACAAACGCCAATCAATTAAATCAAACATCAATCCGAACCTTACAAAATCTACCTGACAATTGCAGCTGGTTTTTTGACGGATGGAGTGGAATAAGTTATCTATTCTGCGTTTTGATAAATTATGTCTTTTACCAATTTCATCGTGTTTGAATCCTGAGCAAAACTCTTTGATACATTGAATTTCAATCATACTAAGTTCGGTCAAAGAATTTATGATATTTGATTTTATTCTTTTAAGAATTTTATTTGTCACTAAGTAATTCCTCCGAATTTCTGAGGGTTTCAGTTCATATGCCCATAACAAAATATTTTCCATTGAACTATTTGGCGGACAAATTGCGTTTACCCCGGCTTTAAGTAAATGGGTAAGTTCAAATTCGCTATGATCAAAGTTGATAACAAGAATTGAGATTTCCGGAAAAGATCGTTTGACTAATTTGATTTTTGGAATTGAATCGAATCCGAGTGATTGATAATTAATTATTAATGAATCAATTTTTTCATGCCTGACTTTTTCAAACAACTCTTGAAAATCTGAAATAAGGATTGATTTTTTTACCAGCTTATCGAAATGATTGAAAAAGAAGGATGCTAAAAAAATTGTAGAAGCTGACTTGTCAAAGTACCCTACAGAAAAAGGCGTATACATGTTAAAGGTTGTTGAATTGAAAAATTAACACACAAAGGAACACAATTCTAAGGAATATTTGGATAATTTCCTACAAGTGGTGATGAGTTACCGTAATTAGCGGTAACTCATCACCTTTTTTTTTGAAATATACAACGTACGTTCGCACGCATTATTCATGGATTTTTCATATTTCCATTTTTAAGCGCTTAAGTAGAATGATTCTAATTAATAATTCCAAATTCCAATTATTATGAAAATAATTATTCAATGGATGCTTGTCCTATTGTTTCTATTCCACTCAACAAATGAGGCTCACGCTCAACAAAGCTCATTCCCTATTTTAGCAATGGATGTTCGAGTTACTCCGATAGATAACGATACAGCTTCGAATGGGTTACCTGATATTTCTGACACAACCATTTTTCGTGGAGTGATGAATGTTCAACTTTTTGATACTACTGGTATTGACAGACTTGAAGTTAAACTGGGAAGCACTCCCGGAGGTGGAGATCTGTTGTCACAGAACTTTGTATTCGATGTTTCGGGTGCTCTTGGAAATGGAACTTCTTACCATAGAAATGGATTTGAAATTTCTCTTGGGCTTGGAGACTTCGCCGGGCTTTTAAATTATTCTGCGGAAGTTAAAATCAAGAAAGTAGACGGGTCTTATACAAGTTCAGTTTCATTCACTCGGTAATTTTAAAAACAAAAACCACAAAGACATGTTCCGGTCCTCAGCAATTCAAAATATACAACTCAGTTTGATCCTCATTTTGGCTACATTCACAAGTTTCTGTTATGCCGGAAATTATACTTGGAATGGCAATACTTCTACTGCATGGGCAACTTCGTCAAATTGGACTCCGTCAGGTGTCCCAGGCTCTACGGATACCGTTACGATAGTAACCGGATCGCGGAATGTCTATTTAGCGGCAAACACTTCGGTTAAGCAACTTACCATCACTTCCGGGACTATTGACCTTCAATCTTATACTTTATCGGTTTCTGCAACCGGTATGTTTACAAGTGGTCAAATTAATAACGGAACATTGAGTTTGTATGGTACTTCTACCATCACATTTAAAGGGACTACATTTGGAGCAATAGTAAGTGCCACAGGAAACAGTATATTGTTGAATGGCTCAACCTTTAATGACAGCTTGAGTGTTGTGAAGAAAGGAACGGCAGGTGACAATGGAAAAGGAGGAAACACTTTTAATGGAGCTGTTTCAATTATTGATAGCGCTTCTGGTAATTTGGTGCTCTCTGACTCTTTTCCGGATGTTTTTAATTCAAGGGCATGGGTAACTAATAGGAGTACAGGTAAAATTTATATCGCACATCGTGGTACAAGTAACCAATTCAATGGCAATGTCACGTTCGCCGGAAAAAATATTTGGTCAAATTATTACGGAACAGCCTCGTACAATGGGAATATTAATTTTGATACACCTAACGGTGAAGTTTATTTTGGTTATTCTAATGGAAGTTGTTCGCTCAGTAGTGGTAAAAATCTATCAATTGGAACAAATGGTTTTAGTGCTGGTTTTCTTTACCTCCGGAATTTTGTTCAGTCCGATTCAACTATTTCAATCAACCTTACGCTTTCTGGTACAGCAAAAATTGCATTTGAAAGCGGTACGTCAATAAAAGCAAATGTATCTGCATCCGCACCTTTCATTTATTTAGAAGGTACACGATTCTTAGGCACATGTTCAATAACAACTACCGGATCAAGTAATATCACTTCATTGGGCGGTTCATATTTTGCAAAAGCAACAACCATGTATCATAATCCGTCTGCTGCATGCACATTCACGAGTGGGAGTACCTCTGTTGACACTTTTGCCTCGCCAGTTGTTCTTAAAAATGGCATTGGAACTATGAGTATAAATAATTCCCTTTTCCTTGACAGTGTTACTTTTAAGAATTTAAATACATCAACAGGTTCTGACAGATATTATATTGCGAATACCGGAAATGCAAGAATGAAAGGAAAAGTTGTTTTAGATAATGCACTTGCTGGAATGAATTTCGGAAATTCAGGAGGGACTACTACTTTGGATAGTTCGGCAAGTATGAGTGTGCTTTCAACTTTCACAGGTAATCTAACATTGAAAAATTTCATTCAGAAAGGTTCGAATTCTGTTTCTATTGCACTTAACAATTCCAGTACTAAACTGATTCTAAATTCAGGGACATCTTTTGAAGGGTCATTTACATATTATGGCAGGAATATCCAACTTAATGGAACAACCTTTAATTCTACCACTGAAATAACTAGGTATGGAACTTCAGGTGATGTGAGTTCTGGTGGAAATATTTTCAATGGAAATACTACGATTCGAGATTCCAGTTCACACAATCATGACTTTATTTTAGCTAATTCGAACATTGATATTTTCAATAACACTATAACGTTTATTCAAAAGGGTACGAATGTGAATATTTTACCAGCGTACAATTCAAATACTATTTTTAGTGGAGATATTAATTTCATAAGCACTTCTCCAATACAATGCGGAGCGAATGGGGGTAAAGTTATTTTTAATGGAAATTATGTTCAATATCTTACAAAGAATTCCGTTGCACCGACATTTAGAAAAATTGAAATTAACAAGCATCGTTCGTTTGTAAAATTAGGGTTTCCTGTTAGTTTAAATGATTCCTTGATTCTTGCAGAAGGAATACTGATTACTGATACAACAAACATTCTCGCTTTAGGGGTGAACGGAATAATTCTAGGTGGAAATGATAGCTCCTATATTTTTGGACCAATGCAAAAGCTTGGTAATTCAAAATTTGAATTTCCGCTTGGAGATTCTTTATTATCAACTGGACCTTATCATCCATTATCCATTTCTCCACCAAGTTCTATCACAGATGAATTTCAAGTACAATATTTCCCTGACAGTTTAAATATCTCTGGAACTTTGGATAGTGTTGATTTAGGTATTTGCGAATATTGGAATGTAAAAAGAATTGCTGGTAACAGCACAATAAAAGTATCCTTGGGATGGAATTCGAATAGTTGTCAGATAGATGATCAACAATATATGGTTGTAAGTGGATTTGATTCATTATGGCATAATTATGCAAAATTTGTTTCAAACCATACAACAGAAGTGTCCGGTATAATCCAATCTTTAAATGAAGCAAGCATTACAGACCACATGTATTTTACTATTAGCAAATATAGTACTCATCCAATAAGTTATACAAGTGTCAATAGAGTTGCAAGTGATCATCCTCGTGGGCTGTATGTTGATAAATTCATAACTTTATATTCTGACCAAAATAATATTTTACAACTTGATAGAAATAAATCAATTCTGGGAGTAGACCTAAGTCCATTCGGTAGTCCTGATGGCGTGTATGAAAAAGAAATAGAACTATTAAATTATGTAAAAGAAAATCGATTTACATATTTGATTTTGTACGGAATGGGATCACTTTTTAATGGAACTTTACAAACAAACAATCCAACCCTATACAATTTCCTTACAAATAGATTGTGTGAATTTATGCAACTTGCTAAAAATAATTACTGCGTAAATTCATTTGGAACAGCTGGGTTTAAAGAAGATTTTTATTTAAGTGTTATTGATTACAACACGAATAATATTTCTATGCCAATATTTAATTTAACTTCAAATGAAAGGTCATTAGTAAATAATGACTCGACATTGATTCGGATAATTGAGGAAACAAATATTGATTCACTACAAAATCAATCTCTCTATATTAATCAATTCTATAGATACTTATTGGGCCTTGGGAGATTGGTCGCAACAAATGGGACCTGCATAAATTTTGATGTTTTGAATGTTGAATATGAATATTGGAATAAAACTGATGATGGTGACGGATTGAGTGATATTGAGAGCAAATGGAATCAGCTTGCAGTTCAAAGCAAGACCCAGACCAGTGGAGGTTCACCTATACCTCCATATTTATTTTCCTTGAGGAGCATTGCTGATAACAATAATTTATTGACAGAAATTTATCTTGGTTATTTAAGAAATGTAGATCCAGATCTTTACCCAGCGAGACTTGCTCCGCAGAATGTTGCAGATACACTTGATGGCCTTGATGGTACCCCCGGGCTTCGAAAACTAACTGATAGAATTCTTTTACATTTTTACAGGACGAATCCATCTGGTATGGTTTCTGGGTCGTATGGAGATAGATTAAATAATTTTAAAGCAATACCTACTTTGGATCAAACAGATATTCACCCAATTTTTAGTTCCGAAGAAAAGGTACATATGGGAGCGGGCGAAGCTTTTTTCGGTGAGTGGTTTGAAAGCCCAATATTAACTGGTGAAAATATCACACCTAATATCTATAGTGCCGAAAAAATATTTTACAATGAATGGCGTGCAAGTTCAAATACGACAAATGATGAGAATTTAGTGTTGCCATATGCGGCACAATGGTTTACGTCAAGTTATATGGTGAATCAATTGGATCATCCGGTAACTTTTTATACAAATGATGCACCAAGATGTACAACGACCACTATCACTTCGGTACGCGTTCAATTTAATTATCAAGGGACTTCTGAAGGTAATATTACCGCAGCTTTTGAATTGAGGGACAAAACTAATAGCTTGGAAATGCCTTCAGTTACTTGTGCCACTAATGTGACAGATGATTACAGTGTCAGTTATCCAATAAATTTATGTCTTCCATCATATGATTTGAGTACATCTAGTGCAAAAAATCCCTACAAAGCTGTTCTTACTTTAACTGAGCATCGGATTGATTGTGACTACACATATAATTGTAGCAGAGATGTATGGGTTAGTAATATCACTCCCCAAATTGAAGTAGTTGGGAATTATTCTTATGATGCAGGTACTAATACTTATTCGATTTGCGAAGGTGAGCCCCTTCTTTTAAATGGTAATATATCTGGAACTTTGCAATGGTATAAAGTTGGAACCACAGGTTCATTAAGCACAGGAAGGTCTTTTGCGCCGACTACCACTGGCGAATATTATTATTACAAATCAAATGGGAGTTGTGTTGGGAATAGCGCTTCTGTAAATATTCAAATACAGGCCAACCCATTAGCTTCGATTACGTCATCGTGTACTGCAAATAACTCAAATGTTGTATTCTTGGCATCCAGTGGAACTAGTTATTTATGGAATGATGGCAGCACCAATCAATCATTAGTAGTAACATCTTCTGGTTCTTCAAGTGTGATAATTACAAATGGAAGTGGATGTACTCGATTTGCCTCTATTAATACTCTGAGTAGACCATCAATTAGTGCTGGGTCTCCAATCAGCTGTAATATTACTTTATCCGAAACTACTTTCGAAGGCTCTTCAAATTATTATTATGAGTGGTTTAAATTTAATCCTAATACCGCCATATGGCAATCAATACAAGCACCTACGACAAGTAATTTGTGCGTTGTGAATAGTGGTGGTCAGTATAAAGTTACAGTTAGTACATTAAGCGGAAATAATTGTAGAACATCAAATCCTTTCACGACCTCTTCAAATACCACAGGTATTACAACGGCATCAGTTTCCCAGCCAACTTGTGGTGGTGGAGCGAATGGTTCGATCAATATCACGGTTCTTGGAAGTGGTAATACTTTCATGTGGCAACCAGGGTCAATTTCTACAGAAGATTTAACTGGATTAGTAGCGGGTACTTACACTGTTACAGTCACAAAATCTGGATGTTCTTCTACCCAAAGTTTTGTTTTAATCAATTCGAACTATAGCGTGCCATCAATAACTCAAACCAATGTCAGTTGTAATGGTGGCAATAATGGACAATTACAAGTGACTGGTACTTGCAGTGGATGTTCATATCAATGGTCAAGTACTCCACCTCAGGCAACTAACCCAGCAATTGATCTTTCATCAGGGATATATACTGTAACTGTTACAAACGGATCATGCAACGGTACAAGGACTGCAAGCATCAGTGAGCCAACTCAATTATTAACTTATGTTTCATCTTATACCAATATTTCCTGCAATGGCATGACTGATGGTTCAAGTGTAGTCACCGCCTATGGAGGAACTGTTCCTTATACTTATCTGTGGTCTCCAGGAAATAGTACAATTGCAAATCCTAGTAATTTAAGCGGCGGCACATATACAGTTACTACTACCGACTCGAAGGGTTGTTCGTCTATTGCTGCAATAATTATTTCAGAACCAGATCAATTGAATGGATCAACTTCTAGTACACCAGCTTCCACACCAAGTAGCAATGATGGGACTGCTTCAGTAAGTATTTCTGGTGGCACATCACCTTATACAGTAAGTTGGAATACAATTCCTGTTCAAACTAGTTTAACTGCAACTAGCCTTGTTTCGGGTGTATACACAGCAACTATTACTGACGCCAATGGATGCACCCGCACTTCATCTGTAAGTGTTTCATTTTTATCTTGCCCCCTGTCACTCTCTACTACTATCACCAATGAAGGATGTATAGGTCAATCCAATGGAATATTAACATTTGTACCAACTGGAAACACTGGGACAGTTAATTTTATATTAAATCCAGGTAGTATTTCGAATTCCACCGGAGTTTTTAGTAATCTGCCCGTAGGTGTTACATATAATGTTACGGCGACCGACGCAATTAATTGTGCCGCAACGGCAAGCCAACATATAACAGGAAATGGATTGCCAACCGTAATTTCATCTTTTTCAAATACCGCATCTTGTTCTGAAGGACAGATTAATCTGTCTGCATCTGGAGCAAGCTCTTATTCATGGTTACCTTCATTGACCTGTACTTCACCATGTTCCACCGCAGTAGTTTCGCCGAGTTCATCTACGACATATACCGTAATAGGAACTGATGTTAATGGATGCAGTTCAAGTTCCACAATTACCGTGGCACAAGATCCATTGTGTTGTCACACATTTGCAAGTTACTCAAATCAATCCGATTTTGATGATCATTCCCCTGCATCAAATACAATATCGGGCTCCAGTAATTTGAATGAATCAGTTGAAATTGGTAATAGCTCAGGATCACCTGCGTATACAATTACTTTGTCAGCGTGTACTCTTGATATTTCTGGTGGCATGACAATCACGGTTCATCCAAATTCAACATTGCATATTACTAGTAGTTCTCTCCTTGAACCATGCGATGAAATGTGGGGTGGAGTCATTGTTGAAGATGGGGGCATCTTAATAGTTGATGGCGGATCTGAAATAAACGGAGCAGAATTCGGGGCTAAATTATTAGATGGATCAAATTTTAGTTCTGATGATGCCACTTTCAGCAGTAATTACATTGGATTATATGTACCACCTGCTTCTTCTAGTTTGAACAACGTGAATTTATTAATGAATAAAACTCATTTTATAGGTACTGCAACACTTCCGTTGCCATATGCTACTCAAAGCACTCAGCCTGGAACATATCCTCTTGCTGGAATTTTCGTTAACGATCTTGCTCTTCTTGATCTGCAAGGTACTGTTGGCGGCACTTTAGCAGACCAAATTTATTTCAACAATTTAAATTTTGGAATCCTGGCACACAACAGTAATGTGAATCTTGAAAATGAAATTCGTTTTGAAAATATTACGAACTATGATAATGGATATCGATCTTTAATTAGTGATCGTTCTGCACTAGGTTCTTCCATTTATTCCGAAAGTTCAACTGGAGCTGAACTTCTAGTGGTATTAAATAACCCGCTATTCTATGGTAATGGAAATGGCATTTCAGCATTTCATGTAAATGCTCATTTAGAAGGAAATAATTTTGGAAATATTTCCACTAAAAATGGTATCCGAATTGTCAATTCTACAAATTTAATTGTAGAAGTGCTTAACAATACAATTCTAGCACACTCTATTGGCATAGATCTTAATTTGAATGACCAAGCACAAAAACTTAATGTTTACGGAAACATAATCAATATGGTCTCCACATCAGGTCAATCAATTGGAATTAGTGCAATGGATGGTGGATTGTCCAGTAATTATTCTGTGCTTTCCCACAATACAATTTACATGGCAACCAGTTCAATCTATTCAATAGGAGTTTTATTAAACTCCTGCAATGCTTATAAAGTCGCATCGAATGATATTTATTTTCCTTCCAGTTTGTCTCCTGAAGGTGATGGTATTCAGGTGAGCGGATGTTCCAATTTAATGCTTACCTGTAATTACATTCAAGGAACCTTTAACTCTCTGAGTAATTCTTCTCAGTACGGAATACGTACCACGTTCAGTCAAGCCGGAGATTATTTTTACAAATGCAATACTGTTGGCCATACTTACGAAGGTTTTTATTTTGAAGGAACTAACAATGGGATTTGGGAAAGTAATTCAATGTTTAGAGATGCCTTTGGTTTGCATGTATCTCGCTCTGGTGAAATGGGTGACCAAATTCATGAAGGTAATTCTTGGAGAGGTTCGTATACTATTTGGGCTGCAAAGCATGAGAATATTCCAGCTCTTTCACATGAACAAATAGTAGCTGATCCTTCAACTTTATTACACATGCCTACTTCAATCGATCCATCATCAGGATGGTTCAACGGAATCTCGGGCACTGAAGCAAGTTGCAGTTCATCAGATATTGATTTTCCTGAATATTGTATGGATCCGGAAATTGTTCCTGTTTCAAACTCCCGGATTTCCCGAAAAGATATATTAACAGCACGGGACAGTGTACATAGTCTGAATTTTGATGAACAAACAGTGTGGTTTTCTAAGAAAAATTTAATGCAGAAGATTTTAATTGATACTACGCTTACGGCAGAAGATACTTCTATCTCGTCTTTTTATGGCAACAACAAATTGGAACTGATGTCAAGGCTTGGTTACCTAAATTTAATGAAAGATAGTTTAACACTTCTTGATTCTGCTTCAACTGCGATTAGTACTATGG
The DNA here is from genome assembly GCA_016720935.1 of Bacteroidota bacterium. Lineage (NCBI taxonomy): Bacteria > Pseudomonadati > Bacteroidota > Bacteroidota bacterium. Next base: position 277,813 of record JADKJP010000005.1, on the reverse strand, counting down.
ACTTGGATAGTTTGGTCCATCTAATTGACTTTGCTTCGTATTGTGATAGCCTGATATTAAACGATACCACTCTTGAAAGCGAAACTATTTACGGTTTGCTGGGTCAGAAGGATTCTGTCCTGGAACTGCTGATGGGACAGGTGATCGATAACCGAGAATCATTAGTATCCATACAAGCTACTTTAATATCAAGAGGAAGTGATCTTCTGGACGGTAACGATACCTTGGCTTCCGGTGATGATTTTATTCAAAATGAAATTGATATTAACCATTTCTACTTATCAAGAGTTTCAAAAAACGACTGGAGTTCGCTTTATCCCGATTCTATGGACATTCTTGCGATTGCTGTTAAATGCCCTTTAAGTAGCGGACCATCCGTTTTTGGAGCAAGGAGTCTTTTTCATTTTATTAATAATGAGGAATATTACAACGATGATTTGAAATGTATTTCTCTAGATACATGTTCTGTTCTTAAACGTCCAAATTTAATTTCAGCTGAGTTAAATTTTGGAGTTTGCAATGGATCTTACGAGTATTCAATTTCTTCCATTAGTGGTGCAACACTTGGATACAAATGGAGCCTACCACCAGGCGCTAGTTTTGTAGGTGATTCTACAGGCAATTCAATTACCGTAACTTTTCCCGATACATTTCAGCAAGGAGAAATATGTGTGCATGGAAGAAATGCATGTGGAGAGGGCTTGGATCGTTGTATGGCTATTTTTGGAGTTCCAAAACCGGTCGACAATATTTCGGGGAACTCAAGTGTATGCGCAAGCGACATTGAGGTCTACACCTGGGATGCTTCTCCAGGCGCAGCCGAATACATCGTGATCGTTCCGGATGGAGCAACTTGTCTAACCGGCAGTCCAACGAATAGTACACTTGCGGTGATTGAATACGGAACAGAAGGAGGAGAAGTAAGTATCATTGCCAGTAGCGCATGTGGAAATTCAGATACAACTTCCCTTGTGATCGACATGAGCTGCCGAACTGGTCACTCGTCTTTGTTCAATACAACACAAGATCATTTACCGTCGATTTATCCAAATCCAACCAATGGTAAAACAACATTGATTTATCATCTGTCCAATTCCAAAGGGTATTTGCAATTAATTAATCTATTCGGAGAAACATTGCAATTGATTGAGTTGAACGGAAAAGAAACAATGACAACATTTGATATTTCCGATTTAGCGCCTGAAGTCATAGGCTACAGGCTAATCGATGGAGAAAACATCGTGAACAATGGAAAAATAGTCATCATTAAGTAATTTGTTTAATCAAATTCTGCTTATCCTAGGGAATTTTAGGCTATATTAGCAGGATGCTTTCTAAATTTCAAAAGCTACTTTTAATATTCTTTTTATTCCCCTGCCTTTTGTATTCCCAAGGGATTAATAATCTATGGCTCATGGGTGATGATTCTCAAAGCGGACCACCCTGGGGAGGAATTAAATTGGATTTTACAGGTGGTGTTCTCCAGATTGGTCAAGAAAATAGGAATATTAATATTAATTGCACCAATGGTTTAATTTCCGATTCACTAGGAAATATGCTATTTATTTCGAATGGTATTTATATTGAAAATGCCAATAAAGATACAATGCAAAATGGAAGTGGATTAAATCCTGCACTCTTTACGACTAATCATACCCAATACGGGTTGACCATGCCACAAGCAAATCTTGTCATTCCAATTCCAGATCATCCAAATCAATATTATTTATTTCACCTTACCAGCGATGATTATCAATCTACCTATTCTGCTTTTTATTTATATTATTCTATAATAGATATGACATCGGATGGCGGTTTAGGTGCAGTTATTTCAAAAAATAATGTTCTAATACATGATAGTTTGGTTGATGGCCGTTTGACTGCATGTAAACATGCGAACGGAAGAGACTGGTGGCTAATTGCCCACAAAAGCAACCACACAAATAAATATTATAAATATTTAATAACACCATTTGGAGTTGATGGGCCTTGGATCCAAAACATTGGAAGTCCAAGAGATGTAACTTTTGGTCAATGCGTGTTTTCTCCCGATGGAAATTATTATGCTTATTACGAACCGACATCTGACTTGGATTTGTTTCAGTTTGATCGTTGTACCGGCGATTTTACTAATGTTACTCATTTAGCCATTAATGATAGTGCGATCAGCGCAGGAGCAGCATTTTCCTCGAACTCAAAAGTGCTATACCTTTCTTCCATGAATTATGTTTATCAATTTGATTTAACTTCCTCGAACATTGCTGCATCTAAAACTACAGTGGCAGTGTACGATGGCTACTATTCTCCGCAACCTCCTTTTGCTACTTCGTTTTATTTGTCTCAATTAGCTCCGGATGGAAAAATATATATCAACTGCGGGAATAGCACAATCGATATTCATGTCATCAATCACCCCGATGTGATCGGAATGGGCTGTGATGTGTGCCAGCACTGTATAAACCTGGGGTTTTACAATGCCTTCACCATTCCCAATTATCCCAATTATTTTTTAGGAGCGGAAACGGGAACTGTTTGTGATAGCTTAACAAATAGAATTTCTGAAATTAATTCAAAAATTAATTTTCAATTCAATCCTAATCCTATTACTGATGGACATTTCACAATTACATATCCGACTTTGAAAACAAAAGGTGAACTTGAAATTATTAATCTTGAAGGAAAAGAAATAATAAAATACTTTTTGCCGGAGTGGAGTAGTATCCAGCATTTGGTTTTGCCTGAATTATCATCCGGGATATATATGGCAAGCATGAGAAGCGGGAGTGTGACTGGAAGTGTGAAATTTATTGTGGAATAAATTCTTACAAGTTTAATTCCTTGTGTTTTTTCTTTTTTACAACTCTTAAGACCTCTAATTCTTTTTTTCTATTTTTATCATCATTGAGTTCTTGAAATATGACATTCTCAATTCCAATTCTTGAAAAGCGAAATTTTCTTCCATTGATTATCACTCCAGTTGGAGATTCCGTCTAAACTGACCACCACTTTTCGTTTGAAACTGACCACCTTTTTTCGCGGCAAACTGACCACCTGATTCCGCGGCAAAGTGACCACCTAATTTAAGAAGAAAATCTGAGATCGGTTGCGATCTAAAATAGATTGAAAAAGGGCTAACATGCTCTTCTAACCAATCCATTTTTGATGGCTAATAAACCGATACTCATGAGCAAATTGCGACACGTCTTAAAATTACATTGCCAAGGGCATAGTAAACTAAGCATCAGCACTATTACGGGGCTATCCCGCAATACAGTAAAGAAGTACCTCTACACATTTGTTGGATTGCACAGCAATTGGGACGAAGTGAGCAAGTTGAGTGACAAAGAACTGGATGAACTTTTTTGCAAGGAGCCAGAAGTTGTCATGGACAATCGAATGGTTGCGCTCTATGAATATTTTAGAGTACATGAAAGTCGTTTAAAGAAACGCGGCGTAACTAGACTAAGCCTTTACCAGGAGTACGTCAAACAATCTCCTGAAGGATACAAACTCACAGCCTTTTATTCCCACTTCAATCTGTGGACACGTCGCGCACAACCCAGCATGCACATGACGCACATTGCAGGTGATAAAATGTATGTTGATTTTACGGGAGAGAAACTGGAAGTAGTTGATCCAACGAGTGGTGAGATCAAGAAGATGGAAGTTTTTGTTGCGATTCTGGGTGGAAGCCAATACACGTATGTGGAAGCGGTGGAGAGTCAGCGTGTGGAAGATTTTATCGGCTGTTGTGAAAACGCTGTTCACTTTTTTGGCGGAACACCAACAGCGATTGTTCCGGATAATTTAAAATCTGCGGTCATCAAAACCAATCGTTACGAGCCCAAGCTGAACGAAAACTTTGAAGCTTTTGCCGAACATTACAACATGGTTGTGCTCCCTGCACGCGCATACAAGCCTAAGGACAAGGCTTTGGTGGAAGGGGCGGTGAAGATCGCATACATCCGCATCTTCGCGCTGCTGCCACCGGAACTACCTGCATCGCTGGAAGAATTAAATGCACGCATCCTTCCGTTGTTGCTTCAACACAATCAGCAAAAGTTCAAAGGGCGTAATTACTCCCGGCTTGAGCAGTTCGAAGAATCAGAGAAACACGCCCTGCAAGCGCTCCCTTCCACTCGTTTTGAACTACGAACATTGCAAGTAGTAACGGTGATGAAAAACGGGCACGTGAACCTGAGCGTTGACAAACATTATTACAGTGTCCCCTACAGTTACATCAGTAAGAAGGTCCGCATTCTGTACAGCAAATCAAAGCTTGAAATTTATTACAAGTATGATGTGATTGCTACGCACCAGCGGGTACGCAGTCCACACAATTATACGACTGATTCCTCTCATCTGGCGACCCAGCATCAGGTAATGGCAGAATGGAATCCGGACTATTTTTTAACGCTGGCACGAGCCATAGGCCAAGAGGTGGAGTTCTATATCGCACAGGTACTTCAACGCAAACAACATCCGGAGCAGGCCTACAAATCCTGCCAGGGTATTTTATCCTTCGCTAAACGTGTCGGACATAAGCGACTCGTCCGGGCCTGCGAGCGAGCGCATGCCTACGGATTGTATCACTACCGTGCTATTGAAGAAATCCTGAACAAAGGGCTGGATTACTTTGATGTTGAAGATGATAAAGTGATGCCCATGCCCAAGCATGAAAATATCCGTGGAAATAATTACTACCAATAAACATAAACTAACCCTTTAAAACAACACCATTATGAATGAGCAAACAATCCAAAAAATGAAAACGATGAAATTAACCGGAATGGCGCAAGCCTTCCGGAGCAGCCTGGAATCCGGCAAAGCAACACAATGTACTGCGGACGAACTCCTGGCAATGCTGATTGACTCTGAATGGGATCAGCGTTACAACAGGAAATTGAGCCGTAGCGTAAAGAATGCCCACTTCCGTTACAAAGCATCTGTTGAACAGATTAGCTTTGAAACAGATCGGGAGATTGACAAAAACCAGGTGCTTCGCCTTGCAGATTGTGATTTTATTAAGAAGAAACAAAATGTAATCATCACCGGAAGTACAGGCATTGGAAAGAGCTATCTCGCCTCCGCATTGGGTCACCAGGCTTGTTCATTAGGATACAAGGTAATGTATGAGTACTCCTCTAAGCTCTTTGCAAGGTTGAAAATGGGAAAGGCAGATGGCAGCTATCTAAAAGAAATCACGCGCATGGAAAAACAAGATATGCTGATCATCGATGACTTTGGAATCCAGCCTCTGGATCAACAAAGCAGGACCATGCTCATGGAAATCATTGAAGACCGCCACGGTAAGCGATCTACACTCATTACCTCACAAGTGCCGATGAATAATTGGTTTGAAGTGATCGGAGAACAGACGATTGCAGATGCGATCTTAGACCGGGTTATTCACGATGCTCATCGCCTGGAGTTAAAAGGTGAATCAATGCGAAAAAAAAGAAGTACCTTAGAATCTGATAAGACAGAAAAAATCAATTAAACCAACAGCCATCAGCAACCAAAATCTCATGTTTTCTTTAACAAATTATGCGAGTAACTTTAGGTGGTCAGTTTGACGCGAAAAGAGGTGGTCAGTTTGAACGGAATCTCCAACTATCTTTAGAAATGCGATTTACATTATCCTTCTTTCTGTTCTTTATCACTTTTTCTGCATTTAGCCAAAACCGGAATTCCATCTGGTGTTTCGGAGACAGTGCAGGGATAGATTTCAGGGACACAATAAATCCTGCTCCATTCGTTTCAGCTATGGATGGAAGGGGTAGTTGTGTTTCTATTTGTGATTCTATGGGTGCATTGCAGTTTTATGCTGATACATACATGCCTTTAGCTATAGCCTATGTCTGGAATGCCAATCACGACACTTTATTGAATTCGGATTCAATAATTAGTGATGGAGTATATAATGAACTCCAGATTGTTCCATTTTCAGGGAATAATGACAAATATTATTTGATTTACACAGGGTGGCCCGTATATTATGACGGAATTTATTATTCAGTAATCGATATGAATCTTGATCAAGGTCTTGGGGCTGTGGTGATAAAGAATATCCAGATCGATAGCAACAGGATTGCGGATTGTCTCCAAGCAGTAAAACATGCTAATGGGCGTGACTGGTGGTTAATATCTAAGCTTTCTAGTACTAACTACACCCAGCATAATCGCTTTCTTGTTTACTTGATTACACCTGATAATATCTCTCCTGAGATCACCTTTGACTTTAATGATGCCACGGATCTGGATTTTCAAAAAATTATTTTTAATCCAGATAACACAAAGGTTATGGTAATAAATGTTAGAGGTTACATGTGTGAATATGATTTTGACCGATGCACAGGAATAGTTAATAATCCCAGACTCATTTATCCGGAAATAACAACCGTACCTTATAATAGACTTCTTTGGGAGGGCAGTTATAGCCCTGATGGAAATATATTTTATGTTACGACTGCCAGGTGGACAGGTGTCGCGGAATCGTATCTTATACAATACGATTTGAATTCAATTGATATCCCCAATAGTGCAGACACAATTGACATGACCTACGCACCAATCGGACCGGGTGCTGTTCGCTTAGCTCCGGATGGGAAAATTTATTATTCACGTGCCTACGAAAGCCCACACCTTAATAGCTTTCCCTATGCTGATTCTATGTATAATTACATTAACATGAACTTAAGTGTTATTAATAATCCCAATAGCATAGGAGTTGCATGCGACTTTCAACCTTTCAGTTTTTACCTCGGTGGAAAACGAACTTATTATGGTTTACCCAATAATCCAAATTATGATTTAGGCCCTGTTATTGGGAGTGTGTGTGATTCTCTTTTAAATTCAGTTCAGGTTTTCAACAAATCTGAACATTTAATCGAAGTTTATCCTACCCCCGTACGAAATGGAAACTTCACTATATCTTACCCAATTGTTAGATCTGAAAGCGGACTTGAAATAATAGACATGGAAGGAAATGTTATAGTAAAATATCAGTTACCTAGATACAGTAGTTATAAGCATTTAGATTTGCCATCTATTTCTTCTGGGATTTATTTAGCAAGGATGATTAGTGTGAGTGGCTCATGGAGTGTGAAATTTTTAGTTGAATAAATTGAACTTCATAGGTTTAATTCCTTATGCTCTTTCTTTTTTAAATCCCTTGAAGCTTTTAATTCATTATTTCTTTTTCTCTCAACACTGGTTTCCTGAAATAACTCTAATGAAATTCCAAGTCTTGAAAAACGAAACTTTTTACCATTGAAAACTACGCCTGTTACCTTTCCACTTCTTTGGTAGGTTTCAATTTTAGACTTATTCAACTTGGAGTAGAAATCATCAAGGGACGATGATCTTTCGTAATTCAATTGCAGTACTTGCAGGAGAGACTCTTTATCCGTTACTCTTCCTGCCCTAATTTTGTATTGATATTCTTTTTCACTGACGGAGTTTTTCATTGTCATTGAATCCAGTTGTAAATAGATTTGTCAAGGATTCAATTTAATTGTAGGATTGTATCTTTATTTCCCTTTTCTTTTTTGTTGAGTATAAGTGGTTGGATGAAGATAAAAGACATAAGCATTCGCTTGAAGGACTTTTTACTTTTTGTTTTTAGAAATACGGTCGGCATTGTCATTTAGCTCGGCAAGGCGGCCCAATTTTCGGGTAGGCTGTAAGCAGGTAGGGATCCGGAGCCTTTCTCAAATTCCGGAATGTTTTTATGCACTTGAAATTCATTAAGCAAGAGAAAAACAAGGCAATTCCCGGTATGAAAACGCAGGATATTGTTTCAGTTATCATGTTCAGTGATGGAGGAATCTATCAAAACACAATAATTTTAATAATTTCCTCGAAAATAGAGTGGTCTTTAGCGTGTGAATATATTTTTTCCCTTGGTATTGACTCCTTACCTTTACGCCCTTCCTTAAAAACTATGAGACAGTATTTCTTCACTCTTCTAGCATTGGTATTTGCCTGCAACTCAATAATTGCCCAGATTCCCGGGCTTAATCTTGGCGGAGGTCCGCAAAGAATTTTTGATGGTAAAATCACCGGAACATTACTGGATTCGTTAACTAAAAAACCGGTTGAGTTTGCCAGTGTCGGTTTGTATGAACAGGGCAGTGAAAAACCGATCGATGGTGTACTCACCGACGGACAAGGAGATTTTAAATTAAAGAATCTCAGAAATGGTATTTACCATCTGAGCATCACTTTCGTTGGTTATGGAACGAAAAATATTGATTCTGTTAAAATCTCAGAGAAGAAACTTGTCGTAAACATTCCGAAGATTTTACTGGCTCCTTCTACAAATTTGTTGAAAGAAACAACTATCGAGGCGGAGAAAGCACTTATCGAAACTAAAATCGATAAGTTAGTTTATAATGCTGAAAAAGACATCACAACAAAAGGAGGTAACGCTACGGACGTTTTGAGAAAAGTTCCCATGGTACAGGTCGATCTTGAAGGAAATGTGATGTTGCAGGGAACTCAAAATGTAAAAATCCTGATCAACAACAAACCTTCTTCTCTCACAGCCGGAAGTGTCGCTGACGCGATGAAAATGATTCCCGCTGATGAAATCGAGAAAGTAGAAGTAATCACCAGTCCGAGCGCGAAGTACGACGCGGAAGGTACCGGAGGAATTATCAATATTATTACCAAGAGAAAAAATATCCATGGTTTCAGCGGAATGGTAAATGCCGGTGCAGGCACACGTTCCAGTAATCTCTTTGGAAATCTGAGTTACCGTACAGGGAAATTGGGCACGGGATTAAACTTTGGTGGTTTCGGATACTCCGGAAAAGGAGAATTGCAGGCGACACGATCCACTCAATACTCTTCCCTGCGACAAGAAGGCGATAATAACAATACCGGCTTTGGTCCATTCGGCCAGATGACACTGGATTATGATTTCACGCAACGATTGAATTTGAACGGATCACTTCGTATTAATGATTTTAATAATTCTTCGAATGGAACTACGGATAATTATTTTTCTTTTAATGGAAACCCTTCCCGGAAATTATTCACTACAGATTACGATACAAAAACCGATGGATTGAATTATGATGCGACACTGGATTTGAAACAGTCATTGAAAAAACCAAACCAGGAGTTTACTTTATCCGGACAACTCACAAACAGTAATCGGAATACGGAATACGATATTTCAAGAATGCTTGATAGTTTGCCAAGATTTCCAATTCTTGAAAACAGTTTGAATAAAAGCGGGAACAAAGAACTTACTATTCAGGCGGATTATTCACATCCTTTGCTGGAGGAATTATTGCTGGAAGTTGGTGCCAAGAATATTATACGAAAAGTAAAGAGTGATTATAATTATAAAATATTCAGTTACATCGCTGATGCTTATTTGAACGATACTTCAAGAAGTAATGTGTTTGATTACGATCAGACCATTTATGCAGGTTACATGCAGCTTTCAGCTACATTGAAAAGATGGGGAATTAAGGGAGGTTTACGTTACGAGCATACTAACCTGGACGGCGGTTTTAATCAGAGTTCATCATCGGTGACCAATTCGTATGAAAACTTTATTCCTACCGCGACAGTTTCATTTACACGTCCGACAAAATTTTCTTTAAAACTGAGTTACACTCAGCGGATACAAAGACCGGGTCTTACCTATCTGAATCCTTATATCAATCAAAGCGATGTCAGCAATATTTCCTATGGAAATCCAAATCTGAGCGCGGAGAAAAGTCAGTCTTTTGAGTTTGGCTGGAATTCATTTCAGAAATTTGGTTCGATCAATCTTTCTGTTTATCACCGCTTCACCAACAACGCGATTGAAGGCATTCGTTTTGTAGATACAAATGATGTATATGTTTCCACGTATGACAATATTGGTAAAAACTACAGTACAGGTGCCAGTATTGGATTGAATGTAATGTGGAAATCGAAAATTTACATGGGAAGTAATTTTAATATTTTTTATTACAAAGTGAAAAGTACAGGGCTGACCGAGAATTTGCAGAACGACGGAATAAACTACAATGTGAGCTTGTATGGTTCTTATGAAATAACAAAAACATGGGGAATTCAGGCTTTTGGAAATTTCAATGGTCCTAAGTTTACAGTACAGGGAAGCTCAACTTCGTTTTGGTATTACAACCTGAGTGCGCGTAAGGAGTTTAAGAATGAAAGAGGAGGGATCGCATTCGGTTTCGACAATTTTGCAACATGGTACATGCATTTCAAAAATAATTACAAGGGAGATAATTTTTCCTATGACAGCGACAATAAAGTTTTCTTCCTCGGCGCACGCGTAAGTTTTGATTATCGTTTTGGTAAAATGGAATTCAGCCAGAAGAAGAAAAAAGGAATTAAAAATGACGATATGAAGGAAGATAATTCCGATCAGAATGGCGGAATGATCAATGGCGGGAAATAATTTCCGCTTTTTAACAATTGTTATTTTCAGAAGTCGGGGCTTCATTTCCCTTCCGCTAATTTAGTATCTTCATAGCCTATTTGAAGGTTATGGCAGCTCCTAAGAAACTATTTCTACTCGACGCGATGGCATTGATTTATCGCGCTTATTTTGCATTCAGCAACAATCACAGGATCAACAGTAAGGGTCAGAATACCTCGGCAATTTTTGGTTTTACAAATACATTGCTGGATGTACTGAAAAAAGAAAAGCCCACACACATCGCTGTTGTTTTTGATACGGCTGCTCCGACATCACGTCACGAAGAATTTGCCGAGTACAAAGCCCATCGTCAGGAAATCCCTGAAGATCTGGCTGCTTCAATTCCGGTTGTGGTAAAATTATGTGAAGCCTTCAATATTCCTGTGATCGCGATGGACGGATTTGAAGCAGATGATGTCATCGGAACACTTGCTCTACAGGCAGAGAAAGCAGGCTTCGATACCTACATGATGACGCCGGATAAGGATTATGGTCAATTGGTGGATGAGCATACATTCATTTATAAACCTGCCCGAGCAGGGAATGGCGCGGAGGTGCTGGGCGTCGCAGAAGTTTGTAAACGATGGGAGATTGAGAGGGTAGAACAGGTAAAAGATATCCTGGGATTGATGGGCGACAGTGTCGACAATATTCCGGGAATCCCGGGTGTTGGAGAGAAGACAGCGATGCAATTGGTAAAACAGTTTGGTTCCATTGAAAACCTTCTCGAGAATACAGATCAGCTTAAAGGAAAATTAAAAGAAAAGGTCGAGAACAATAAAGATAAAGCGATTCAATCGAAACGTCTCGCGACAATCATCACGGATGTACCGGTAAAGGAAAAACTAGATGATCTGATTGCGGTTGAACCGAATCGCGAAGCCTTGCGCGATCTGTTTACCGAACTTGAATTTCGCAGACTGGCGGAGCAATTGGGACTTACAGGTAACCAGACTCAGGAGGAAGCTAAACCGTCCGCAGCAACAACTACAGCGCCAGCGTCGTCTTCAAAGAAAAAAGCAGCAGCGAGTGCTCAGGGAAATTTATTTGATTCAGAACCGGAAGTAATTGTTGAGCCGGAGGAGACTCACCCTGAAGACGCGATTCATCAGACTATCGCGGATGTAAAGCATACTTATCATTTGTGTGATACAAAAGCCAAGCGGGAAGATCTGATAAAGAAATTACTCGATCAAAAATATATTTGTTTTGATACTGAAACAACCGGACTCGATGCATACAAAGCTGAATTGGTTGGTATGTCATTCTCCTGGGCTGCTCATGAAGGCTATTATGTTTCGGTTCCCGCGAATCATCTCGAAGCTCAGGCAATCGTGGATGAATTCAAATCGGTTTTCTCTAACGAATCAATCACAAAGATTGCACAGAATCTAAAATACGATTTATCGATATTGAAGCGTTACGATGTGGAATTGAAAGGAGTTTTGTTTGATACAATGATCGCTCATTTCCTGATTCGTCCGGAAATGCGTCACAGTATGGATGTTCTCGCGGAAACGTATTTGAATTATGCTCCGGTTTCTATTGAAAGTCTGATCGGGAAAAAAGGGAAAGAGCAGAAGAATATGCGGGATATTCCTGTTGAACAGGTGGCGGAGTATGCCGCGGAAGATGCGGATGTTACTTATCAGTTGTACACGGTTTTCGAACCTAAATTAAAATCTACCGGAACAACAAAATTATTTACAGAAGTTGAAATGCCGCTTGTACCTGTGCTTGCAGACATGGAAGCGGAAGGAATAAATATCGATATCAAAGCGCTTCGTGATTTTTCAGCGGTTCTGGAAACAGATATTTCTAAAATTGAAAAAGAAATTCAGGACATGGCCGGGAAGAAATTTAATGTTTCTTCTCCCAAGCAGGTAGGTGAAGTTCTTTTTGAAGATTTGAAAATCGTTGAGAAGCCTACGAAAACCAAAACCGGTCAGTACTCCACCGCGGAAGATGTATTGAGCAAACTCGAAAATAAACATCCGATGGTTCGCAGGATCCTTGATTACCGCGAACTGGTGAAATTGAAAAACACCTATGTTGATGTATTGCCTGATCTTGTTAATCCTGCTACAGGAAGAATCCATACATCGTACAATCAGGTGGTAGCTGTTACGGGCCGACTGAGTTCCGACAATCCGAATCTGCAGAATATTCCTATTCGTACAGAACGTGGAAGAGAAATTCGAAAAGCGTTTATTCCCCGCAACAGTGAATATACACTGCTCTCAGCCGACTATTCACAAATCGAATTGCGGATCATCGCTGAACTCAGCGGAGATCCCGGTATGTTGGAAGCTTTTCGCAGTGGTGAAGATATTCATGCCGCGACTGCTTCCAAAGTGTACAATGTTCCAATTAAGGAAGTCACCGGTGATATGCGCAGAAACGCGAAGATGGTGAACTTCGGAATTATCTATGGTATTTCCGCTTTTGGTCTTGCTGATCGTTTGAATATTTCAAGGACGGAAGCAAAAGGAATTATTGATAACTATTTCATGCAGTATCCGGCAATCAAGGAATACATGGACATGAGCATTGAAAACGCGAGGAAGAAAGGTTATGTAGAAACCATCCTTGGTCGTCGACGCTATTTGCGTGACATTAATTCCGCGAATGCAACTGTAAGAGGATTTGCAGAACGGAACGCGATCAATGCACCAATCCAGGGAAGCGCGGCTGATATGATAAAAATTGCCATGATCCGGATTCATGATGAAATCAAAAAGAGAAATTTGAAATCAAAAATGTTGCTTCAGGTACATGACGAATTGGTCTTCGACGCACACAAATCAGAACTTGAAGAATTAAAAGCGATGGTTGAGAATCACATGAAGCACGCACTGACTTTGAAAGTTCCTGTTGAAGTAGGAGTAGGTTCAGGTGAAAACTGGCTTGAAGCACATTGAGGAATAGTGAAGAGTAAATAGTAGCTATCAACTCTTCACCATTCACTCTTCACCCTTTACTCTCAAAATTCCGCGAAGCAATCGTAGTTTCGTTGAACGACAATTTTTCCGTTTTCGAATTCCATGAACAATGCGAAGAAGGCTTTGATTTCTTCTCCCGGAGGTGTTTTTCCGATAGGTAAAGTAAATGTACCTCTCCACACAACTTCTATGATGACGGTATTACCGGAAACGAATTCACGCTGGATGTCGTAACTCTGACTGGTGACGATTTGTTTTCCCTTATCGGCCCGGTCGATGATGGTTTTGATATCACTAATTCCTCCATGAACATTGAGCATGTTTGGATATTCAATCTGACGGATAGCAGGACTAAAATAGTTTGCGATTTCAGATCCCGATTTACCTGCGGCAAGATCCGCTAATAATTTTCTTGCAATAAGAAGAATTTCCGGAGTGTCCATAAGACAAATTTAAAGTAAAGAGTGAATGGTGAAGTGAGAAGAGTTGAATTAAGCCATGCAACGCGCACAGCAGCAAAATAAAAGTACAGGATTAAAAGGAGAAACGGAATTTTACTCCACCACGAAGTGTGGGTCGCACATAAAAATTTTCATCGGTAAAATTGACATCATAGATTTTTGAAACGCCTACGGTGTCTTGTTTCTGGATATCGGTACGGGAAGAAAGAGTTCCACGCAAGCCGACTCCGTAATACAACTCAAAAGCAAAAGACTTACTCATTTCGTAAACTTTTCCCCACACAAATTCTAAACCGAATTTATGCCGGAATCTGCGCTGGTATATTGCTTCAGTGTATTTGTCCCCTTTGGCATTTGAAGTTTCGTTCTCGAACCATTGGTTGTTGTAATAAAGATATTTGTACACCAGTCCGGGAGCGATATAATCTCTCCATTTCGAATCCTCTACCTGTGGCTTGTACAATTTATAGGCGATACGTGCTGTAAAGCCATGTTCTTCGAAATAGTGTGAATTCGTCCAACTCTTTCCGAACTCGGCCAAAGGAGTGTTTACATAGACCAATCCCGCCGTTAACTCCAGGCTTCTGCGGACGGAGAAAAAGTGTTCATAGTTCAGATTCAGCTCATTAGTCCCGTATTGGGTCAGATCCAAAATCAGTGCATTTTTCTTATAAACCGGAACTTCCTGGGCTCTCGAAAATGAGGCCAGCAAAAGTGCGGCTGAAAGAAGAAAAAACCGATGGATTAGAGACATATTGAAACGAACGGGCAAATCTTCAAAAAAAAAAGGAGATGCCCAATTTTGAGAGTAATTTTATTGGTGAAATACGACCGGATTCTTTAAAAGTTTCCCCTGAAAGAGCCCAGGAGGATATATTAGCATCCACTTGATGAATTCTCGTTTTTCAGAAGAGCGCCCTCCAGGAATGATTAGCGTACTATTTATTCAGAGATAACCAGTTTTCGAACATGACGTTTGCCCCCGGCGATCAGATCAACGAAGTATATACCAGGTGTTTGAACCGGGATTTGGTATTCGTGCGAACCGCTGTGTAATTCCTGGTTGATTATAGAGCTGACCAATCGACCTGTAACATCTCTCAAATTAAGCTCTACACCTTGTCCATCCTTCAACAGAAACTGAACGGTAGTTTTTCCGGCACCCGGGTTCGGATACAGGGCAAATCCCATTTCAATTTCTTCAATTTCATCAACTCCAACCATTGTACCGGAGATATTGATCTCATCAATATAAGTGTTATTTCCACCATTACTGATATTCTCAAACATCAACCGAACATTCGGCTTGAGTCCAAAGGGTTGTAAGTTGATCAAATCCGTTCTCCATTGAGTTGAATTAGGCGTGAATGAATTGCTCACAATTCCCGCTGTAGACAAACTGGTGCCTGATCTTGTGTAACGGTAGTTCCAGGTGCGCCCGCAATTTACAGAACCTGCAATGCGCAATTCATCATTCGACGAACTGAAACGCTGAGCATTTGCGACCTTGATTTCCATGTAGGGCGAAGAAACATTTGAAAAATCTATAGAAGGCATAAACCATTTGTCTACTTGCCCGCTTGTGTTGATATAATTGTTAATGCCAATACTGGCGCTTCCCGCGCTTGCAACATTTGTAAATCTTGTCCATGTAATTCCATTATCCGGATTTGTAACATAACCATCTGTACCGGGGAATGTATTGGCAAATTCAAAACTTTCCATGTAAGGGGGACTCATAGCCGGAGTGCCGGTTACACGAATATATCCTGTACGTGTGAACGAGCTTGATCCTGCCGAATTCGATGCGGTAAGGGTTACATCATAGACACCGGGAGAATTGTAAACAACAGCAGGAAAGGAATCGGTAGATGTAGATGGTGTACCGCCGGGAAAATTCCATGACCAGGATGTTGGAGTACCATTCCAACTCAGATCATGAAAGTTCACTGTAGTTCCTGTGCACACACTGAGATTATCAGCACCGAAATCAGCGGTTGGAACACATACCTGGGTTGCAGATCCATCCGTACCTGTCGCAATAAGATTAGTGGACGTCCATAAGTTGGAACGCATACCAACGGATGAATTCAAAGCGGCATGCATGCGAGTTTTCTGTCCGAGTGTGAACATGCAACCACAATAGGAATACTCCATGTAGTTTTGCACATTCTCAATGATGGGAGGATTGCAGATGGATCCATTTGGATTGCAACTGGTCCATCCTTTTGTTTCAGGTGTATCGGAAACTCCATCATCGCCACATGCTACACCCGGAGAATTGGTGCTTCCCCAAACGTGTGCAAGGTTCAGGTAGTGTCCAACTTCATGACTGAGCACTCTTGATTTGAAAACGGTACTGGCACCAATACTTCCGACATAACTGTACAAGGATATAATCCCATCCACATTTGTTGGAAAAGCTGTGCCGGGATAATAGGCATAAGCCGCGGCTCCTGACATTGGTCCTGCAAAAGAATTGATGACCCAGATGTTCAGATAATTCTGATAAGGCCAGGGGTTTAGTTTTGCATCATCATCCGCGCTCATCGTGAGTGGTGAAACAACACGATCGATTCCGTTCGTGCAATTTCCCTGAGGGTCTTTTGTTGCAAGGCGGAATTCTATTTGAGAATTCGCCGCGATACTCTGAAAAGACGGAGCGATTACTGTTGTATCTGCATTCAATTTACTGTAATCTTCATTCATCACACGGATCGCATCATGGACCTGTGCATCGGAAATATTTTCCTGTCCATAATTGTGTACAATGTGAAATACAACAGGAATAATATACACTATTCCGCCATTCGCGCTTCGCTCGTGTTGATGTTCCGCTTCATAGTTTGCTGTAAACCGGTCCAATTGCTGTTGTTGTAATAACACTTCCGGATGTTTACGTACCGTTTCATTATATATTTCTGTTGTTGCACACAACTTCAATTCTTGCCCTTTTGTTGCCCAGCTCAAAGCCAGAGACAAGAATAGAGCGAGCAGAGATTTATTCATGGTAGAGTATAAATTTTTGGTGATGATTTCCGAAGATGGAAAGTCAGAAACCGGAAACTCAAAGATAAAAATAATTTCAGTTTAGCTCCTGAAAACAGAGTGATTTAGCCATTGGAAAGACAATGTTCATCAAAGAAAGCAGCATTTTCATACAAAAAAAGCCCCCCAATTTTGGGAGGCTTTGTTGTAAGGCTTGTTTGTTTATTTATTCAGAGATGACCAGTTTGCGAACGTGACGTTTTCCTCCGGCAACAAGATCGACAAAATAAATTCCCGGAGTGTGCACAGGAATTTGATATTCGTGAAGACCTGAGTTCAGTTCTTCATTAATCATGGATGTAAGCAATCGACCGGTAACATCCAGTACATTCAGTTGAACCTCTTGTCCTTTGTTTAACAGGAATTGTACTGTCGTATTTCCTGCACTTGGATTAGGATACAGAGCAAAACCCAATTCAATTTCTTCGACCTCATCAACACCTACCAGTGTTCCGGTGATGTTGATTTCATCGACATAGGTATTGTTTCCGCGAGCGCTTGTATTTTCAAACATCAAACGCACATTTGGCTTCAAGGCAAATGGATTGAGATTGATGGTTTCCAATCTCCATTGAGTGCTGTTCGGAGTGAAGGAGGTGCTCACAACACCTGCTGTTGAAAGGCTGGCTCCTGATTTGGTATAACGATAGTTCCATGTTCTTCCACAATTGTTAGAGCCTGCTACACGCAATTCGTCAGTCGAACCACTGGTTCGCTGAGCATTCGCGACTTTAAAAGTCATGCTCGGCAAAGTAACATTTGAGAAATCAATGGCTGGCATAACCCACTGATCGACTGCTCCACTTGTATTGGTGTAATTATTAATACGAATGGAAGCTGAACCGGCACTTGCCGCGGTCGTTATACGAGTCCAGGTAGTACCATTATCAGGATTGTAGACATATCCGTCTGTTCCCGGGAAAACCGTTGTTGTTTCAAAACTTTCAGTGTATGGAATTGTATCCGTCGGAGCTCCGGATACGCGGACGTATGCGCTGCGCGTGTAAGAACTTGTACCCGCGGAATTAGAAACAGTAAGCGTTACATCGTAAGTTCCGGCAGCATTATAAACTACAGCAGGGAATGAATCAGTAGAAGTAGAAGGTGTTCCTCCCGGAAAATCCCATGACCAGGAAGTGGGGTCACCATTCCAGCACAAATCATGGAAGTTAACAGTTGCTCCGGCACAAACAGTCAAATTGTCCGCTTCAAAATCAGTAATAGGAATGCATGTCTGCAAAGGTGAGCCATCTGTACCGGTGGCATTCAGGTTGGTTAATGACCACAAATTACTTCTCGATCCAACAGAAGAGTTCAGAGCAGCATGCATGCGGGTTTTCTGACCTTCAGTAAACATGTTTTCGCAGAAAGAATATTCCATGTAATTCTGAACGTTTTCGATAATCGGAGGATTGCAGATGGAACCGGTGAGGTTACAAGATGTCCAACCCATCGTCTCCGGAGTGTCGGTCACGCCATCATCACCACATGCAACTCCCGGTTGGTTGGTACTTCCCCAAACGTGCGCAAGATTCAGACAGTGTCCTGCTTCATGTGTGAGCGTTCGAGCATTGAACTGGTTACTGGCTCCAATACTACCTACATAGGAGTAAAGGGAAATGATCCCGTCTTTGTTGGCAGGAAAAGCAGCACCGGGGTAGTAAGCATAAGCCGCGGCTCCAGCATGCGCTGAAGAGAAGGTGTTGATGACCCAAATGTTCAGATAATTCTGGTAGGGCCATGGATTTAATTTAGCATTATCGTCGGCGTTATTTGTCAACGCGGAAACAACTCTGTCAATACCATTGGTGCAATTTCCCTGTGGGTCAATATTCGCGAGTCGGAATTCAATCTGGCAATTTGCAGCGATACCAACGAAGGAAGGAACAATAGCAGCAGTGTCCGCATTTCGTTTGCTGTAATCTTCATTCATCACACGAATTGCATCATACACTTGTGCATCAGAGATATTCTCCGGACCATAATTGTGAACTATATGAAAAACAACAGGGATTACATATGCAATTGGCCCGCCGGCATTACGCTCATGTTGGTGGGCTTGTGTGTAGCGAGCTGTAAATTGTTCTAATTCCTGCTGCTGTAACAGAATTTCAGGATGGTTGCGAATAGCTTCCTGGTAAACCTCGTTCGTCGCGCAGGTTTTTCGTTCTTGCCCGTTTGCAGCCCAACCGATCGTTATGGACAATACAAATGCAAGGAGTGATTTTTTCATGATTGATGATAAATTTTGGGTGATTAGTTACGGCGGTTTCAGATGGAAACCGGAGATTTCAAATATAGTGATATTTTCAATTTCCGTTGGGTGGAAAAGCTTGTGTTTTCTTGTTTTTTCGTGGGTTATTGAACCCGAATATCCTGATTTCTATCAAAAAAAAGCCTCCTGATTAGAGGAGGCTTTTTTAAAATAGTTTGAAATCTGGTTTATTCCGAGATAACCAGCTTACGAACATGTCGTTTTCCCCCTGCAACCAGGTCAACAAAGTATATACCTGCCGGCTGCTCCGGAATCTTGAATTCATGTAAACCGGCATTCAGGTTTTCATTCAGGATATTGGTAACCAATCGTCCGGTCACATCCAAAACATTGAGTTGAACATCCTGGCCCCGGTTAAGTAAAAACTGAACAGTTGTATTGCCCGCACTTGGGTTCGGATACAAGGCGAATCCCAATTCAATTTCTTCCACTTCATCAACTCCGACCAATGTGCCTATGATATTTATTTCATCGATATAAGTGTTGTTGCCTCGATCGCTGTTATTTTCAAACATGATACGCACGTTTGGTTTTAAAGCGAAAGGATTCAGATTGACGGATTCCTGTCTCCACTGATTTGCATTTGGTGTGAAAGAAGTACTCACAATCCCTGCAGTCGACAAACTTGTTCCGGATTTTGTGTAACGATAATTCCATGTTCGTCCACAGTTGTTCGATCCGGCCACACGCAATTCATCCGTTGAAGAACTGTTTCGTTGGGCATTTGCAACTTTGAATGTCATGCTCGGTAATGTTACGTTCGAGAAATCGAAAGCCGGCATCACCCACTGATCAGTGGCTCCGCTGGTATTTGTGTAATTATTGATACGAATGGAAGCGGTTCCTGCACTTGCAGCGGTAGTTACACGGGTCCATGTAGTCGCATTATCCGGATTGTACAGATAACCATCAGTTCCCGGGAAAGTAGTCGCTACTTCAAAACCATCCGAATACGGAATATTCAAAGACGGTGCTCCGGAGACACGGATATATGCAGTACGTGTGTATGAACTTGTACCGGCGGAATTGGATGAAGTAAGAGTAACATCGTAAGTTCCTGCAGTGGCATAAACTACAGCAGGAAAAGAATCAGTAGAAGTCGAAGGTGTTCCACCAGGGAAGTCCCATGACCAGGATGTAGGATCACCGTTCCAGCAGAGATCGTGGAAATTTACAGTACCTCCGGCGCAGACAGTAATGTTGTCGGCTTCAAAATCTGTAATTGGCACACATACTTGTATTGGTGAACCATCTGTTCCGGTCGCTGCAAGATTTGCTGGTGTCCAAAGGTTGGAACGGGAACCAACGGAAGAATTCAGGGCTGCATGCATTCGCGTTTTCTGTCCTTCAGTAAACATTACATCGCAGTAAGAATATTCCATGTAATTCTGAACGTTTTCAATAATCGGAGGATTGCAGATTGAACCGGTCAGATTACAAGATGTCCAACCCTGTGTTTCAGGAGTGTCAGAAACATTATCATCACCACATGCAACACCCGGCTGATTTGTACTTCCCCATGGGTGGGCGAGGTTGAGGCAATGTCCTGATTCATGTGTGAGTGTTCTTGAATTTGTCTGACTGCTTGCTCCAATGCTTCCAACATAATCATAGCGTGCAATGATTCCGTCCTTGCTTATAGGATTTGCAGCACCGGGATAGTATGCGTAAGCTGCCGCATTGGCATGCGCGGAGGAAAAGGTATTAATCACCCAGATATTGAGATAATTTTGATGAGGCCATGGATTCAATTTAGCATTGTCATCCGCATTCATTGTGAGATTAGATACTACACGGTCGATTCCATTTGTGCAATTTCCCTGCGGGTCAATATTTGCAAGACGAAATTCGATCTGGCAATTGGCGATATTATTTGCAAAAGCAGGTACAACACTCGCTGTATCCGCATTCTGTTTGCTATAATCCGTATTCATGATGCGAACGGCATCATACACCTGTGCATCGGAAATATTTTCCGGACCATAATTATGAATGATGTGAAATACAACCGGAATGATGAAAAGTGTTCCACCCGCGGAGTTGCGTTGAGCCGAGTGCTCCTGAGCATAACGTGCGGTAAATTGTTCGAGTTCCTGCTGCTGTAATAATATTTCAGGATGCTTTTGAATTGCTTCCTGGTAAACTTCATTGGTCGCGCAGGTTTTTCTTTCTTGTCCGTTTACACTCCAGACGATGCTGGCTGATATGACAAAAGCAAGTAATAATTTTTTCATTGTAGGGAATGTATTTGATTAACTATATGAATCTCCTTGCCCGCTTTTAAAGCAGGATACCAAAGGTAAAAAATATTTAAATTTTCCCCTCTGTCAGGATGAGCATTTGACACTTCCCTGACCCATTTTAAGGGTATTTAACAAACTCCTGAATAAAAATTCATCGGAATTCACCTAAATGGATCAACCGATAGCCTGACGCAGATCTTCAATAAGGTCATTGATATCTTCAATTCCGACGCTTAAGCGGAGAAGTGAGTCCAATACCCCGGATTTCTCTCTGATTTCCTTAGGAATTGATGCATGGGTCATGGAAGCAGGATGTCCGATCAGGGATTCAACCCCACCAAGAGATTCAGCCAGTGAAAAGACTTTTGTACGGGAAGCCATGTCAAAGGCTTCTTCCATTGAATTGCCTTTTAGCGTAAAAGAGATCATACCCCCGAAATCACGCATTTGCTTTTTCGCGATTTCGTGATTGGGATGATCGGGGAAACCGGGCCAGTGGATCTTATCTACTTTGGGATGACCTTTCAGAAAAAGAGCAATGGCTTTTCCGTTGCTGCAGTGTCGATCCATCCGCACATGCAATGTTTTTAAACCACGAAGAACAAGAAAACTATCCATCGGTCCGGGTGTCGCCCCACAGGAGTTGGCAATGAAAGCAAGTTCTTCATGTAATTTATCATCGTTGGTACACAATGCGCCCATCACCACATCACTATGTCCGCCCAGGTATTTTGTCGCGGAGTGAACAACAATGCTTGCTCCCATATCCAGTGGATTCTGAAGGTACGGAGATGCAAAGGTATTGTCGACAACAAGAATCAATTTGTGTTCATTGGCAATCTGAGCACAAGCCCGGATATCAATGATTTTCATGAGCGGATTCGTCGGCGTTTCCACCCATATCATTTTCGTTTTTGCATTGATGTGCTTTTTGATTTCAGCGGCATCGTGCATGTTCACAAAATGAAACACAATTCCAAAATGCTCAAAAATCTTTGTGAACATCCGGTAGGATCCGCCATATAAATCATCCGTAGCAATCACTTCATCTCCGGGGCGACACAATTTTATAATCGCGTCTTCGGCTCCCTGACCGCTGGAAAAACACAATCCGTGTTTGGCATTTTCAAGAGACGCAATACATTTTTCAAGAGCTACACGTGTTGGGTTTTTCCCACGTGCATATGCATATCCTTTGTGTTTTCCGGGTCTCTCCTGTACATATGTCGAAGTCTGATAAATAGGAGTCATGATAGCCCCCGTTGAAGGATCAGGTTCCTGCCCGGCATGAATTGCACGGGTACCGAATGCGTTTTGGTTTTCCATGGTGCAAACGTAGCGGTTTTCTCTGTAGGTTCAAAGTGTTGGGTTTCGGGTTCTGCGTTCCGGGTTGTTTATGTCATTTTAATTCTGCTAGAGATTTTTTTTTAATGCAAATGAAAACCAGCATTAGTTGGGTTGTAAAACCAAACAAGAACTTTAACCTTTGAAATAAAATGGCCACTGTAACTTCTTTCGAAGAATTGGAAATTTGGGTGAAGGCGAGAGTTCTCACAAATAATATTTATTTACTTACAAAGATGCCTGAGTTTAAATCAGATTTTGTGCTCAGAATTCAAATGAGGAAATCGGCAATTTCAATTATGTCTAACATTGCAGAAGGATTTGAGAGATCCGGAAATAAAGAATTTATTCATTTTTTGTTCATTGCAAAAGGTTCAGCAGGTGAATTGCTTTCACAATTGGTAATCGCGTCTGATCAAAAGTTGATTTCAACAATTGAATTTGAAAACTTAACCAGGGAACTGAAAGCTCAGATGCTTCAGGTTGGAAAATTAATTTCCTATCTTAAAAATTCCGAATTCAAAGGGAGCAGATTCAAGAAATAAACTCTCAATGGAGTTTTTAATTAGTCAAAAAGACCGGAACTCAAAACCCGGAACCCGGAACCCGGAACTATTTATAAAACCCCATCTCCTCCACATACGCCCAAACAGCTTCAGGAAGCATGTAGCGGATGTCTTTTTTGTTTTTGATGGCGTCGCGGATAAAAGTGGAACTGAGTTCCATGCGTGGCGCGTTGATGAGTTTTACTTTTGGATGAGAAAATAATTCACTGGTAGCCGATCCGTCGCGGGGATAAACATAGAGTTCATACCCTTCCAGAATCTGCTCGTAGTTTTTCCATTTGTGAAAAGTTTCAATATTGTCGCTGCCAAGCAATAAAACAAATTTATATTCAGGATGTTTTTCCTGTAAATAAGCAAGCGTGTGTATGGTGTAACTCGGTCGCGGTAATTTAAATTCAATATCGGAAGCCTTTAATTTCCTGTTATCTCCAATGGCCAGACGTACCAAAGTCAGACGGTGATAATCCTGCAACAAACTGTGTTTTACTTTCAAAGGATTGTGTGGAGAAACAACAAACCAAACCTGATCCAAATCCGTGAACTCCGCCATATACCCCGCAATCACCATGTGCCCGTTGTGGACAGGGTTGAATGATCCGAAGTAGAGGCCGATTTTCATGGTATTAATTTTCCTACAGAAAAAATATTCTCAATTCATAAAGTTCGAAGTTGTTCAAAATCGACTCCAAACTCCCGACTTTTTATTTCTATTCCCCTCTCAATCCTCAATCCTCAATCCTCAATCTACAATCCTCAATCCTCAATCTACAATCCTCAATCCTCAATCCTCAATCTACAATCCTCAATCCAAAATCTACAATCCCAAAGTCCTTACTTCAAAAACTCCTCCACCAATCTCTCCGCTTCTTCAAGAGCCTTATCAAGATCATCATTAATGATCACTTTGTCGAAACGGAAGGCGTAAGTAAGTTCGTGTTCGGATTTCGCGATGCGGGCTTTGAACGATTCCGCTGTTTCAGAATTACGTGATTTAAGACGTTGGTGCAATGCTTCCACCGATGGCGGCATTACGAAGACTGAAAGTAGCATCTGACCAAAAATCTTTTTGATCTTTAGTCCACCTTCAACATCCACATCAAAGATCGCAACTTTGTGTTCGCTCCAGATTCTTTCGATTTCGGATGTTAATGTTCCGTAAAAACGATCGGTATAAACTTCTTCCCATTCCACGAATTCATCATTCGCGATCCGCTTTTTAAATTCTTCAACGGAAATGAAGTGATAATCTTTCCCGTCGGTTTCGTTCGCACGCTGCGGACGTGTTGTCGCGGAAACAGAAAATTCTATTTTCGGATTTTTTTGCAGGAGATGATGTACAATGGTTGTTTTACCACTACCGGAAGGTCCACAGAACAGTAAAAGTTTCCCTTGTATCATCCTCAGAGAATATTCAGCACCTGTTCTTTTATTCTTTCCAGTTCGTCTTTCATACCAACAACAGATTTCTGCATATTGGCGTCATTGGCTTTCGAACCAATAGTGTTGACTTCTCTTCCGATTTCCTGTCCGATGAAGGAAAGTTTTTTCCCACCGGAAGGGTCGTCTTTCATTGTTTTCAAAAAATAATTCAGATGACTTTTCAGTCTTACTTTTTCTTCTGAAATGTCGTATTTCTCAATATAAAAAATCAATTCCTGTTCGAAACGATTGCGATCAATGTTGTTCACCTGGATAAACTCTTCGAGATTCAGCTGAAGACGTTTTCGAACCAGTTCGATACGTCCGGCTTCGTAGATTTCGAGATCTTTCATGCCAGCATCGATCGCCTGAATTCTTTGTTCGAGATCGCGCGATAAACTTGCTCCTTCCATTTTACGGAACTCCTGGAATGCGGCAACAGCTTTTTCGATCGCTTTCTTCACCGCGGCCCATTCTTCTTCATCGAGCTGGTTTTTTTCGGTATTCAGAACGTCCGGTAAACCAAGAATAATCTTCAGAAAATTTGCAGGAGGTAATTTCAAATCGTCGGAAATTGTTTTCAGCTCTTCATAATACGCCTTGACAAGAGCGGAATTGATGCTGCTCTTTTTTGGTGCCTCCTGAGATTCAACGGAAATGGAACATTCCACTTTGCCACGTTCAATCTGTTTGCTCAGATCTCCACGTATTTCGAATTCCTTTTCACGGTAAAGTGAAGGCAGACGAAGGGTCAGGTCGAAAAATTTGCTGTTGACCGATTTTATTTCGACGGAAATGGTCTTGTTCCCGTGTTCGATAGTTGCATTACCGAACCCGGTCATGGAGCGAATCATGGCTGTGGTTTAATTGAGGACAAAAATACGTTAAGATTTGGCTTTACCAAGCGCAGGATAATTCACCAGGTAAACCCCGGCAAAGATGAGAACACAGGCAATCACCTGAACCGAACTGATTGCTTCATGCGTGATGAGCAGCGAAATCAGTGTCGCAAAGAGCGGTTGGAGGTAAATGTAGAAACTCACCACCGAGGCCGAAAGGTGTTTCAGTCCAACGGTATTCAGCAGGTAAGCGAAAAAGGTCGTGAAGATGAGTACAAAACCCACGCTCAGCCAGACCGTTTGTGTAAAGGTCTGCCATTCAACCTTTGCCAGTCCCGGACTACCAAAAGGAATCACCAGGATCAGACCAAATACAAAGGTCCATTTAATCACCTGCCAGGTATCGTATTTTTTCATCAGCCTTTTTGCACGAACCATGTATAAGGCGTAAGAAGTCGCATTGATAAATACCATCAGATCGCCCATTGCAGTCGGCTTGCCCGTTGTGTGCTGGTATTGCAGAATCAAGGTTACTGCACCTGCCAGACCGAGTGCGATCCCTCCGGATTGTATCCATTTCAGGTGTTCTCTCAGAAACAGAAATGCCATGAGTGTTACCAGAATAGGCGTGGAGGTCATGATCAGGGCGGCATTGATATTTGTTGTACGGCTCAGTCCTTCGAAAAACAAAAGCTGATTGATCGCGACCCCAAACAATCCCAATTCAAAAAAACGCAGGTAATCTTTCTTCTCAATCGCTTTTCTGTCGGCCGGTGCACGATCAAGCAGAAAAAACAAAGTAGTTGCGCACAACACGCGCAGCAGAATGAAAGCAGATGGAGTAATGTAATTTGGCATCGCGATTTTTGCGATACTGAAATTTGCACCGTAAATCAGATTCGCGATAAAAATCGAAATATGCGCTTTGCGGTGATCGGACATTTTCTCCTGTGAATTTCCGGATTGAATATTCTTGTCTAAAAAGGAATTTTAAAACGGTTCCGGATCTTATGATCACAGTTTCCGCAAATTGAAATCAGAATTCGTCACTTCATTATTTCATTGCTGCTTTTGCCGCTGCGACAACTTTTGCGGAATTTCCAATAAAAATTTCTTTGCCGATAATCACTACCGGCCGTTTGAGAAAAGTGTATTCTTCGAGAATATACTTCCTGTAATCTTTTTCAGAAAGAGTCATGTTGTTCAAGCCAAGACTTCTGTATTTCAACGCAACCCGACTGAACAAAGCCTCTGCTGAACCGGATAGTTTGATCATCTCATCCAGTTGTGACGCTGTGATTTTTTCCGTTTTGATATCCTGAAGAACAACATCTTTTCCCGGTTTTAGTTCTTTGAGAATGCGCTGACAGGTGGAACAGGTACTGAGGTGATAAATTTTCTTCATAAAGCTCTGCAATGATAAAGGTTTTCCGGGATAAATATTGGAGCGCCGACAGGTAGTTTCACATCCACCGGCTCACCTGTGCTCCGGTCGTCCCGCACAGGCGGGACTCCCTGCGCCCAGGGCTATTTTAATCAGGAAATCGCTTCGGGATATTTTTATTTCAAAAGAAAATAACCAAAGGCGAGCCAGAGCAAACCTTTGATCAAAAAGAATAAAAAACCAATGAGCCCGACTTTTTTTAAGTAGCTCTTGACTTTGCTTTCTGCTTGTTTATTTTCCGGCTCAGCCATCATGCAAAGAAATAAAAAAAACGGGAGAGAATCGCAGCTTCTCTAAGCACCAACCACTAAGCACCAACCACCAACGCAAAGATGAGGAGACCAGACACATAAATCAAACAGATATATTTTATCTTTGTATAGATAATATTTATGATCATGAATCTACAGCAACTGGAATATATTCTTGCTCTGGACCGTCACCGGCATTTTGCCCGCGCCGCATCACACAGTTTTGTTACGCAGCCTACATTGAGCATGATGGTGCGCAAATTGGAGGAAGAACTGGGACTTGAAATTTTCGACAGAACCAGACAGCCACTGGTGCCTACAAAGGAAGGCGAAGAAATTATCCGCAGAGCCGGGCACATTCTTGCAGAAGTAAACAGACTACGGGATTTTGCTTTGGAAACGAAGGATGGAATTACAGGCGAATTCCGTTTGGGGATTATTCCTACGTTGGCGCCCTATCTGCTTCCTTTGTTCCTGGGACCTTTCGGAAAAAAATTTCCTTCGATGAAATTGTTTATCCGCGAAGCCGTGACCAATGACATCATCCGCCAACTAAAAAGCGGAGAATTGGATGCCGGACTTGCCGCTACACCTTTGCACGAAGATCAACTTGAGGAATACCCGCTCTTCAGGGAAGAATTTTATGCTTACGCTTCAAAAAGCGAGAAACTTCCCGCGAAAAAATACATACTTCCAAAAGAAATAGACATTCATCACCTGTGGTTGTTGCAGGAAGGCCATTGTTTACGCAATCAGGTTTTTAATCTCTGCGAATTGAAAAAACTGGACACGGAAAGTGAACACGTCGCCTATGAAGCGGGCAGTATTGAAACGCTCATCAACCTCGTGGACCGCTATCAGGGAATTACCATCATCCCGGAACTCGCCGCTTTAAAACTCAGTACTCAGCAAAAGAAAAATGTCAGGGAATTCGCCAATCCAAAACCGGTAAGAGAAATAAGTCTGGTAGTCATGAAAAATTTCCCGAGAAAAAAGTTTCTCCAGGCAGTAATGGATGAAATTATAGCGGCCGTTCCTTTGGAAAAGAAAAAATCGCAGACAAAAGTTTTGGAAATCGAATAGCTGCTGCTCCTGAACAAACTATTTTATCGAAAAGAAATCAGTCGATTTTGTGTTTGCTGTTCGTTGAAATATTCTCGACCGACCATTCTACCTGTCTGACAAAAGCATTCTTCCGGACTGTACAATCCGTCTTGGTGCAGATCTTACAGGAGAAGTCCAGGCAGCCATCAGTATGAACAAACAACTCCACACTTTCGCCAAAATGTTCTCTTACGAGTTTTTCCAATTGATCAATTTCATTGTGCGCTTCGTGTACGTTTAAAAACCAGGGAACGGTCATGTGACAATCCAGGTGCAACATTCCGCCATATTTAATGATGCGGAGATTGTGAAGATCTATCCAGTTTTGTTTCCGGTTTTTCTGAAAAGAGGCAACAACTTTTTTTAAGAGATCATTATCCGCTTCATCCATAATCCCGGCCAGGGAAGAACGGATGATTTTGTAGCCGGTAAAAATGATAAAGAAAGCAAATAACAATGCAACAGCACTGTCGAGCCATGCAAGTTTTGTAAAATAAATTAAAATCAGCCCGACGATAATACCCAAAGTAGAGTAGGTGTCGGATTGAAGATGTTTTCCGCTGGCAACTAGTGCCATTGAATTATTTGCTTTTCCTTTACGTACAGCATAATATCCGACAGTGAAATTGATAAGAGCAGTAAAACTCACCAGGTAAATACCATAGTCGAGTTTACCAATAACATGCGGATGCTGCAGATTATTGATTGCTTCGTAAATGATGATAAGTCCGGCTACAGAAATGAGTGTGCCTTCGATTGCAGCGGAAACAAATTCCACTTTGCCATGACCATAAGGATGATTTTCATCTTTGGGCTGAGCACTGAGATATAAACTGTAGAGTCCAATGAAACCGCTCACTACATTGATAGTGCTTTCTAATGCATCAGTAAGAATGGAAACGGAATTGGTAATATACCATGCTACAATCTTGATGACGAACAATACGACACTTACAGTGGCAACAATTTTTTGAAAAGAAAAGTTTTGCCTCGCCGTGTTCATTCTGTTTATTTAAACGAATGCAAGTTAGCAAGCCCCCTCGAGTAAACAAAAAAATCACTGTATAAATTCCCGTGAAACCTTATAAAATCTTCAATCTACAATCTACAATCAAAAATCTACAATCAAAAATCTACAATCAAAAATCTCCAATCAAAAATCCACTAAATTCCTACCTTCATAAAAAAATTATATCTCATTCACATGGACAAACGAATGATCACAACAGCATTGACCCTCGACGGCTACAGAATTGTGGAGTCATTGGGTATTATCCGCGGAATTACTGTCCGGAGCAGGAGTATCTTCGGAAATCTTGCCGGTGGTATCCAGACAATTTTCGGAGGAAACATCAGTATTTACAAAGAATTATGCGAGCAGACCCGGCTTGAGGCGTTTGAAGAAATGATTCAGCACGCCGAACAGCTCGGCGCGAACGGCATCATCAGTATGCGCTATGACGCGAATGAAGTGATGAACGGCGTTACCGAAGTATTGGCTTATGGTACTGCCGTAAAAGTGGAAAAAATCTAATTTAGAACTTTTTCGAAAGAACATTAAAACAAAACCCCCGATTGCGCTGAATTTAGCACAATCGGGGGTATGTATAAATAGGTGTTTTTTATTGGAGAATAAACTGTGAATTACCGAGTAATTCACCATCCGCACCAACAACCTGCACAGTATAGGCGCCGGCTGTTAAATCTGTTGTAGAGATCCGTACAGCATTTTGCTGTGAGCCTGCAACATGGCGGATAACAACTCTGCCGGTAATATCCATCACTGAAATTTTCAGATCCTGATTGAGTCCTTCAAAGCTCAGTGAAATATGATCGTTTGCCGGATTCGGATATAAAGTGAAATTGGATTTTCCTGCTCCGATGCTTTTTACTCCATCGATGAGTACATAGCCAAGGTTCAACCATTCGTTCACCGTTTGGATCGCCAGACCATCATACCCACCAACAGAAGCCATGTATAAACTGTCATTATAAACCAAACCAACCAGATCGCTGATGTTGCTTACATGAGTAGTTTTTTCCGCGCCAATGAGCCATTGGTTGAGAGTCAAATCCCATCCCCAACAATCACCTAATGCTTCAGTTCCTTGTCCGGTTGGATCGCCACCGGCAAAAACAATCAGCGGTTTCATATTGCGGTAAACTGTTCCTGCTCCCAATCTTGAAACTCTTCCTGCAGGATATGCCGGAAGTGCAGTCCATGTGATAGATGTAGGATTAGCCGCATCGATAACTCCCTGGTAAGCTTCATCTATCGGACCTCCGTTGATCTGGGAATAACCTCCAACGAAAATAATCTGGTTGCCATTGATCGCGCCGCGTAATCCTGATGTTGGTGTACCAATAGTTTGTGTACCGTTTGACCAGGTGTCAGTATAGGTATCATAAATCTGCACGATGTTTTGATCGCCACCGCCATCAAAACCTCCGATGTAATAGATGAGTGAATCACGGAAAACGCCGGAAGCATAATCACCAACGGCAATTGGCATTGGTGTTAATGTGCTCCAGGTTCCGGCTGCGATGTCGTACACATAATTGTTTTCGTCAGGCGCAAATCCGGTAGAGTAACCACCGATACAGTAGATTTTTCCACGAACTGTTTGAGCGGAGAACTGGTACTTTGGAGAAGGCATTGGATTTGCGGCGTTCCACAATCCTGTTGCATCGTTGAATGAATTGGTGTTGGCCTGCACTGCGGCAGCGACACCTCCGAAAGAATACAATGTTCCCGGAGAAGTAGAGTAGACTCCATTCAGGTTGAAAGCACCTGCTAAACCAAATGCTCCGACAGTCAGATTTGTTTTGTTAACCCATCCGTAATTTTCAAAGCCTTCGAAAACAGTTACATCTTTTGTAAGTGTGTCATTGTTGTTGTCAGTATCACCGCTCAGTGATGTGTAAACAACGATTGTGTAAAGACCTGTAGCTGCAGGTGTCCAGGGATCGAAGTTCACCTGAGTGGAATTTCCAAAACTGAGAGAGTTTACTGTTTTTGTAGAAGAATATCCTCCTGAAATGGTCATGGTTACATCAAAAGTGTGCACGCCCAGACTGTTATTGATAATTGTAGCTTTTGGTGTTTGCAACGAGAGACCTGTATTCGTTGAAACATCAATTGAACTTGTAGCGACTTCAACAAGAGGAACAATGATAGGAGTAGACCATTTGAACATTGGTGCATCCAGCTCGTTAGATCCTGTCCAGCCAATTGAATCATTTACGAAATCAACATCGGTATGGATAAGTGCATCAGCAACCACCCACGTGTTTCCGTCATTCGGACTAAATGCGGTACCATTCTGAGTGGTAGCTGCAGGATTTGAGAGAAAATAAGTTGAATCCGTACCAGGTACATAACAAGTACTCAGAACAGTTGTAAATCCTGAAGTATTGCTACCTGCTAATGTCCAGGTAGTGCCACCATCCGTTGTACGGATGATGTCTGCAGCGCCACCGGTACTTCCATTTGTCGCGATACCATTGTTCTCGTCACGGAATGCTATAGAACCAATGTAATCACCGACAAGGGGAGTGGAAGCGACAGTCCAGTTCTGTCCATGATCAGTGGATTTGTAAATTCTGCCAAGATTTGTTCCGAACCACATCGAACCTCCATTTGCAGTAAATACGTCCGTAATTCCGAATTCTCCTGCCTGGATAGCTGGTATACTGGAAGAAGGAACTCTTGTCCAGTTCGTACCACCATCGGCAGTGATGTATATTTCAAAATATCCACCTGTCGGGTCGCCCATACACACACCTGTATTTGCATCCCAGAAATAAACCATGTTTGGAAAATTTCCGGAAGCACTGAATGCGGCTGAAGTTTGATGTGTCCAGGTAAAGCCACCGTCTTCGGTTTTTAGAATAGCTCCTGCACCACCGGAAGGATTAAACATTGCAACCCAAGCAGTGTCTTCACCAATCGCGCAAATACTGGAAGGAGACAGTCCTGTCGCGTTCGTGATCAGGCCACCGCTCCAATTTAATCCACCATCGATAGTGCGTGTATATTCCTGCACAGCTGTCGACTGGCTTGTAGGATCAGCTACCAGACCCCAGCAAACATTAGGATTTACCGCGTCAATAAACTGTACGAAGAAACCCGGGGTGATGTTGGATGTTTGCGATACCCATTGTGCTCTCGACGCGGAGAAACTCAGCGTGAGGAGAATGGCTAGTAAAATTTTTCTCATAGGATTATAGATAAGATTGTTGGTTAAACGTAAATAAATTAAGGCTTTTTTTTTCATTTGGGCAAATGGAGATTGGATACTTAACAAGCAGGCGAAATGAATCAGGGAAAAAGCGCGAAAATCCAAGTTCTGTTGGTTTTACCTCTGTAATTTGTCAATTGAATTCGATTGCAATCGGGACATTTCCTTACGGCAGGTTTTTTCCAGACTTCTTTTTTGATATAATGTTTAAATGTATGAAATCAGAAAAAACTATTTTTTCATAAAATTGAGCCACTGATTTTTCAAATGAACACGTTTTTGTTTTATTATTTGTTCAAACTGAATTTTGGTTAATCGTCTATGCATATCAGGACTAAACATGATTTTTTTAAAAATGACAATCGTTGTTTCACGAAAATAACCGAATATTGCAGGCCCGGCAGGAGCCGGGTCTTAAATTTTAGAGTATGGCTACAATTCATATTAATGCTGCACCCGGTGCGTTTGCGGAAACAGTTTTGTTTCCCGGAGATCCTTTGCGCGCAAAATTCATCGCTGAAAATTTTCTGGAAGGCGCCACGGAAGTTACCAATGTCAGGAATATGCTCGGTTTTACGGGAACTTATAAAGGAAAAAAAGTATCCGTGATGGGTTCCGGAATGGGAATACCCAGTTGCAGTCTTTACGCAAAAGAATTGATTACCGATTACGGCGTAAAAAACATTATTCGAATCGGTACGGCAGGTGGTCTAAAAGGAACTAAGCTGAAGGATATGGTTATTGCCATTTCCGCGTCAACCGATTCGAATGTTAACCGGGCGCGTTTGCTTGGATTTGATTTTGCTCCGGCGGCAAATTTTGGCCTTGCAAAAAAAGCGTTTGAAGCAGCGGAACGAAAAAACTATGCAGCATTGGTAGGCTCCTGTTTTTCGTCCGATTTTTTCTACCACCCGGTCGCTAACCTGATTGACCAGATGGAAAAGATGAACATTCTCTGTATTGAGATGGAAGCAGCCGGATTGTTTGGTGTAGCTGCGGAATATGGCGCGAATGCTCTTGCGATCTTAACAATTAGTGATCATATTCGCACAGGCGAAGCAATGACTTCGGAAGAGCGTCAATTGGGTTTAAGCCACATGATAGAGGTCGCTTTGGAGACTTTGTAAGCAACACCGGAAGACTTGTCGAAAGATTACGTTTACTAATTATTGATTTGTTGTATGTATTGTATGAAAATCGGATTATGGATAAAGTCCTGCCGGCTTTCCGGATACTCCCTGGTGGATAAATAGCATTTTAATATTTTTAAGATATTCAATCTGTGTAAAAATCCATACACTATGTTTGATGCAGACTTAATTTTCCGTGAGCTTGAAAAAAATATTGTTGTTTATGAAAATCTTTTTTCAGGATTGAAAAAGGAGCAGATCGATTTTCGTCCGGCTCCCGAAAAATGGAATTTGCTCGAAATTATTTGTCACCTGTATGATGAAGAAAGAGAAGATTTTCGGGCCCGACTGATACACGTATTGAATACTCCTGACTTACCCCTGCCTTCCATAGATCCGCAAGGATGGGTCACTTCAAGAAATTATATTCAACAGGATTTTGATAGTACACTTGGAAATTTTTTAAATGAAAGAAAAGAATCGGTCAGGATGTTAAAATCTCTTCAAAATCCCGACTGGAGCCGTGCTTACATGCATCCAAAATTCGGACCGATGAGCGGAAAGTTGTTTCTTAGCAACTGGATCGCACATGATTATTTGCATATACGGCAGGTGTTGTATACAAAGCACAGCTGGTTAAAAATGCAAACCGGTGAAGATTTGAAATATGCGGGAGATTGGTAGAGCAGTTGAGTGTGAGAGTGTGGATGTGTGAATTTAAAAATTTTGGTACTCTTTACTCTCGTTTCAATGTTTAATTTATGATGGATGATGTTTAAATGATTGAAATATTTTTCTCACAAACAACCAACAACCAGAATTTCGCCCGGTTTAAAAATTGAACTACCCCAAATTTCAAACTATAAAATTTAAATCTTATTTTTCCGCATCACACAAAAACCCCAACTCATGAAAAAAGTTTTAAAAGTTATCGGTGTATTATTATTACTTGTCGCTTTAATTGTCGGCGGTTTTGCCGCATTTATATCGATACGTGGTATTCCTTCTTATGATATTAAAGTTCCGGAAATTGCCAAAGTTGAAATTACTCCCGAACGAGTAGCAAATGGAAAAAAAATAGCCGGAATGCTTTGCAACAGCTGTCATTACAACCCAACTACCGGTAAATTTACCGGCCGTGATTTGAATGAAGTCATGGAATTTGGCAAAATTGTATCCCGCAACATTACACAAGACCCGGAAGTTGGAATCGGAAAATGGACTGACGCGCAGTTGATTTATTTCATACGCACCGGGATTCATCCAATGACAGGGAAATATTCTCCTCCGTACATGCCCAAGTTGATGCACATTTCGGATGAGGACCTGAATTCAATTATTGCTTATTTACACTCAGACGATCCTTTGGTGCAACCCGATAAAACGGAAGGTCCCGAATCTGAACCGTCATTCCTGACTAAATTTCTTTGTCTTGTTGCATTTAAACCATTTCCATTTCCTGAAAAACCAATTCCACAACCTGACACAAGCAATCAACTGGAATGGGGCAAATATCTGACATTGTATGAACTGGAATGCTTTGCATGCCATTCCGCCGATTTTACAAAAATGGATGTCTTTGAACCGGAAAAGTCTCTCGGATTTTTTGGTGGCGGCAATGTCATGCGCAGCACTGATGGAACAATGGTGACGACCATGAATTTGACACCCGATGAAGAAACCGGTATCGGAAAATGGACAGAAGAACAATTTGTAAAAGCCTTGAAAACCGGTATTGTTCCCAATGGACCTGCTTTGCGTAACCCGATGATTCCCTATGTACAATTAACGGATGAAGAGGCAAAAGCAATTTTTGCTTACTTGAAAACAGTTCCAAAAATAAAACATGCCGTAAGCAGAGGATTATAAGAGCAGAAAAAACAAAAGGCGGAATTTTATCCGCCTTTTGTTTTTTCAAGATACCCATAAATTATTTGTTGGGAACAGTGTTCTGAATTCCCGGCATGGACAGAACAGCATTCAACCCATTTCTAGCCTGTGCATGGTTTGGGTTAATGTCTTTTAGTAAATGTTCCCAGGTCTTTTTTGCCATCTCGTAATTTCCGGTAGAAAAATAAGCGCCTCCAAGATTATACAGGATATCATCATTGGATTCATCCAGCTGACTAGCCCAATTGAGAAACTGAATTGCGCCACTGAAGTCCTTATTACTTCCTTTAATCAATCCATTGTTTTTTAAAATCACCGCGAATTCTTTTAATTTCGGCTCACTCCGGTGAAATTCTTTCACCTTCATCCAGGCAGTAAAAGCCTCTTCATATTTTTTTTGATGAAAATAAGCGACCCCAAGATTCAGATACCCGTTTGCAAAACGCGGATAAATTTCAATTGATTTCAAAAGATAAGTGACTCCCTGACTGAGATATTCATCACGTTTCGGAGTGTTTTCGTTTTCGGGAAGAACTGCTTCATTGATAAGGCTTTTCGCGGCATTTGCATTTACAAGCACACTGTTCGTTGATACCTTTACATCATGAGTGAAGAGTGTGAAATCATTTTTCCACTGTGCATTTCGGGGGAGAATTTCCGCCGTGCAAACCAGGGCTATAACCACCAGAATGCTAAGGAGAATTGTTTGTTTGCCTTTTAGTGAATTTAATTTCAGATTTTCTAAGGCATGTATCAATCCCATCGCTAACAATACACAAAACGGGAATGAAATAATATACATTAATCGCTCACTGAATGTAGTTCCGATTTCAACAGCAAGATTCGAAATTAAAAATAAATGCGCGAAGTAAAATAACATGAAGAAGAGCGCAGTATTTTTCTTTTTAAGAAAAAAGTAAATGGTAATACCAATCAGCAACAGGTGAAGTATTACCGAACCGATGAAAAGAATATTTCCAGGCTGAATATATTCTATTTGATTGTATGAATAATCGGAAGAAAGCGGCCATGGATAAAAAAGCATCGCGAAGTACTTCGAGAGTAAATACACTTTTGTTGCGAGCTTTTCCTGCATTGTTCCGAGGATATACTGGTTGTTCAATACTTCCTCCGTTGCTTTTTGTGAAAGATCTGTAACACGTGTTATGGATATTCGAATCAGGGTATACACACCCATGACTGCGTAATAGGGAAGAGAGTAGAGCAGACTCTTTTTGAGTGGTACTTGCAAAATCAGAATAAAGTAAAGCGGAAGCAGGACAATAAAGAGTATTCCGTACTCTTTTGATAACAATGACAAAAAAAGTGAAACACATCCAAGCAGTGCATGAATCATTTTTTTCGACTGAATATATTTACCGCTGAATATCAGAGTTGTCAAATAAAACAGGAATGGAAGTAATTCGTTACGGCTTTTAATGTTCGCGACCACTTCAGAATGGATCGGATGTAGTGCAAAGAGTATCGTGGCAAGAAAAGCAATGTCTGGATTTTTCGGGAAGATGTATTTTCTTAAAAAATACAGCATCAGCATTAGTGTAATTGCGTAGAGTAGGGCGTTGAAAAAATGTCTCACATGCGGATTGTCGCCAAAAATACTCTGTTCAATTGCAAAAGTGGCGATAGACAAAGGTCTGTACCGTCCACCGGAAAACTGCTCCGAACCTCCGTGAGCTTCGTAGAAATAATCCAGCTCGCCATGTGAAAAAATTTTGCCAATACCAGCAGACCCCTTCTGCACCCATTTGTTTTCTTTAATCAGTAAACCATCGTCCAGTGCATATTCATTTGGAATCGTATTGGTGTACAAGATAAAGCCAAGCAGAAAAACTATCAATGCCTGTATATTTACTTTATGTGTAAAAAAATATCCCGGAGCAAGACTCAGTACTGGGATGGTAGCCGATTGGGCTGGTTTGGATTGTTTTTTATGCCTGGACATTTTTTTATATAGAACCTGACTATTCAAGGAATTGTACAATGTACAAAGGAAGGTAAAAATGTGCAAGAGCACCTTTATGAATAAATTTGTAATGCATAAAAAAACTCCCTGTGCGACTGTTGCACAGGGAGTTTTTTGAAATGATTGATTGAGTTTCTGATTTATTCTTTTACCAGTTTAACCAGGGAACTTCCTTTGGAATTCGTAATCGTACAGAAATATATTCCGGACGGCAGGGAACTCAAATCGGTATTCTGTTCGCTTACAATTTTGCGGATCATAAGTGTTTTTCCTTCGATACTGGTCACTTTCAGGGTAGCTAATTCATTTCCTGTTTGTGGGAAGACAAATGTAACCATTGCTGATGCAGGATTTGGAGATGCTTTCAGGAAGAAAGTATTTGTGGGCTCCTGAATTCCAACACTTACACGGATTGTATTTTGTGTAGTGTTGGTCATCACCGGTGGATTGAAATCGAACACGATTCCGGCACGGTTATGAATATAAGTTCCGGCAGGAAGTGAATTCAGGGTTTTGATTGCAAAACTTACATACCCGTTACTTCTTGCCTGATCTGTTCCACTGTCAGGCAATTGAATATTGTAGAAAGTAAATCTGGCGATGCCATTTCCTTCCATATTGAAATTCATCAGGTGAGATGATCCGATCAGACGGAATGATAAGAGATCCAGATTTGCGTCCAAAGTATCCAATACAGTAACGTTTGATGCAGGGGCATTTCCTGTATTCTGGAAATGAACAGTATAAATAATTTCTGTTCCGGCATCAATTTCACCTGATGGTTCAGCAAGTTTTTCGTTTGGATCCCATGCCAGGCTAATGAGCTGGTGGAGGTTCTGAACATTGTTTGTAGGAACTGTATCGTTAAGCGGGCCTATCGTAAGTGTAGAGTTCAGATAATTTCCAAGAACAGCCGATGAATCCGGCATCAGGTATAACATGATGCTTCCGTGTTGTCCGGGTGCAAGATTGGAATAAGCCCATTGAATGGTCTGACCATTTTGAACATCCGGAGCAGGAGTTGAACTGATGAATGAATACAGCGGATCCATCACAAACGTAATGGTATCACTTTCTGTAGCAGTACCATTGTTTTGATAAGAAATTGGCATCGGTTCTGATTGTCCGGGTTTAGCGCCCCAGTTTGGACAATGAACGGCAACTTCATGAACATTGGGTATTTGCTGGAATCCGAAATTCAAACCGTAACAGGATTGAGTTTGTGGATTGCAGGAGATTGTTGCAGGGGAATTGGTTTGGTTCCAGTACAGAATTCCTCCTGTGGAAAGTGAATACGTCTGTGTTGAATCAACAAAGAAGAATGCATAATTACCACCCGCATCTGTGGACACAAAATAATTTCCCGGGAGAAGATTGACTACATGATTTGGAATACCCGGCTCCAGTGTGTCGCGGGAACCGTTGCCATTAAGATCGTTGAACACAGTACCTGTCATGTATCCAAAGTTAACACCTGAGCCACCGCAGGCTCCAAAGTGAAAAGCAAATCCGGAAGGCATATTGCAAGAAAGGCTTACAGGGAAGGAGGTTGTGATTGTAGGGTAAGGATAAGCGTTTGCCCAGTTGCAGGCAGTATCACCCAGGGCAATAAAATCTGCGTTGGTAGTACCTCTCATACCAATTTGAGTGTTGAGCGGAGTACTTACAAGAGCATTGTTTCCGTAAACAAAACGGATGCAATTGGAAGTTTCATAAAGCCAAAGCTGAATATTTACATCGCCATTACCTACAAAATAGGAATAGTGCAACCATTGAACAATACAAATTCTGTTCGGCGCAGTTCCAATAGTGGTGTATTGCAGACTGGCACCGGTAAGGGTGTTTCTAAGGTCAGCGCCAAAAGGAGCAACAATGTTGTTTCTGGCACCGCTGAGTATTGAGTGAAAAGAATTAGTTCCTGTAGAATCCAGTTCAACATATCCATTCGTGTTCACAGACATGTAATCATGTGGTGTACCGGCAAGGTTAAATGTGAAACCAATAGGAATTCCCTGGTAAACAACATCGTCAACGCCCGGGGAATCGAGTGTTGTTCCGGAAATAACATTAAAGGTGTCCAGCGATGCAGTAAAAGGCAAAGCCGCGACCTGGGCATTTGCTGTTGCGGAACCGAGTACACTCAATAGAATTGCACTAACGATCAGGCGTAATTGTTTTTTCATGTGGATTTGGTTTTTAACAATATAGAATGCTTAGGGGGGCAAACCGATGCCAAATTGCAAAGTATTCTTAATAAAACAAAATGAATCTGAATGAATTGTAATAAATCAGGGAAGAATCCAAATTCAGCTTGGATTAAGAGATTGATAACTCAACTGAATCATGAAATTTATTATGTGAATTTTTGGTGAAAAACTCTCATTCACTTTTGACCTGATCTTATTTAGAATTTATCAAGACTTAAGAAATAATAAAACAATTATCCACCCCACTCATGTCTTTCCTTGAAAAAGCGTTCCGGAATTTAGTTATCTCCGATATACAGGAGTCAAGGAAATAAATCATCACCAAGGTGCTTTTTTGTGTCTGAGCAATAAATTAAATGATTGATCAGAAACCTCAACCTGTTAAATCGATATATTCATGGAGCAGGAACCAATCTCATTATCAGAATCTTGAGAGACTTCCAGACCTCAGAAAAATTCCTTAAGTTTGAAGCCTAAGAAGCCGAAAATTACGTGGAAAAGCAATTTGAAATAAAACTACCCCAGTTCGAAGGCCCCTTTGATCTGCTCCTCTTCTTCATAGAACGGGACGAAATCGATATTCACAATATTCCGATTCATACGATCACCAATGACTTCCTGGAGTACATGCACAGGATGAGTGAATTTAACATCGAGGTCGCTTCAGAATTTATTCTTGTCGCCGCGACACTCATGCGTATCAAAGCAAAGATGTTATTGCCACGTCCTGAACTGGATGACCAGGGCAATGAAATCGATCCTCGTCAGGATTTGGTACAAAGACTTTTGTTGTACAAACAATACAAGGCCGCATGTGAAGATCTTCGTGTTTTGGAAGATGACCGTGCGATGAAAACTGAGCGTGGAAATATTCAGCGTGAACTTGCGACCATCGCTTTGCAGAATTCCCATGCGGAGGAATTGATGAATCTCAATCTTTACCAATTGCTCAATACCTTTAATAAGGTCATCAAGCGTTTTGAAGATGAGAAACACAAAGTACATCACAAAATTGTCCAGTATCCATATACCATCTCTGAACAAAAGGTGATGGTACGACAGATGATCGCAGGTAAAGAAAAATTACCTTTTACTGAAGTAATTCTTGCCTGTCATAATAAAGTGCAGGCGATCTTTACTTTCCTGGGGATTCTTGAACTGCTCCAGGAACAAATTCTCCGCATCACCCTGGGAATGGGTTTCAATAATTTCTGGCTCAGCGAAAGCAACGGCGAGATGCTCTAAGCACCCAACACGCCTATGCAACCCGATAGCAGGCAGCTCCTCAAGACGTTTCGTCCATCACGAATCTTCCTGCCAATCGCTTTGGGTCTGGGAGCAGCTACTTATTTGCTGCTAAAGAATTTTGACAGTGAGGCTTTTTCTCATATTTCCTGGGGCTGGAGTTCTTCCTTCTGGATTTTGATGGCGTTGATGATGATGGTGGTGCGCGATGGTGCCTATATGATCCGGATTCGCGCGCTAACCGATGATCAGATCTCCTGGAGAAATTCTTTTAATGTAATCATGTTGTGGGAGTTTTCATCCGCTCTCGCTCCCGGTATGCTGGGTGGAGGATTCTTCTTCGCGATTTTTATTCTCAACAGGGAAAAAGTGAACATGGGGAAAAGCATTACTGCTGTAATGCTTTCTTCGTTTCAGGATGGTGTGTTCCTGGCTATCATGGCTCCGTTGGTATATTTCATTATCGGAAAAGAAAGACTTTTTTCTACATTAAATCTTGAAACATTAAATACAGATAAAATCGGATCGGGATTCTTCTATTCGTTCTGGATTGTCTATTTCATTATTCTTGCTTACAAGGTCTTTGTCGCTTATGCATTGTTTGTGAACCCACGTTTTGTGAAATGGCTTCTCATCAAAATGTTTTCATTGCCGGTTCTGAGAAGATGGAAGCACAGCGCCCTGGAAACAGGCAACCAGCTGGTGATTGCTTCTAAAGGCTTAAAAAACAAAAGCCGTAAATTCTGGTTCAACTCTTTCGCGGGAACGTTCGCTTCCTGGACAGCCCGATATACCATTGTGAATTGTCTCATTCTTGCTTTTCACAATGTACCGGTAGAAAATTTTATTGTATTCGCGCGTCAGGTAGTGATGGGAATTATTATTCTCTTCAGCCCTACACCCGGCGGAAGTGGTCTGGCTGAATTCATGTTTTCAGATTTTCTCGGAGAATTTATACCAAAAGGATTATCAGCCTCTCTCGGTTTGTTGTGGAGACTTGTGAGTTACTATCCTTACCTGTTCATTGGCGCTATCATTTTACCTCGCTGGATTCGCTCCAGATTTTCTAAAACGGAGGCAAAAGAAATTGTGAGTGAATTATAAGGCCAAAAAAAGGGGGGGGGGCCCGGCCCCCCCGGGGGGGGGGGGGGGGGGGGGGGGGGGGGGGGGAGGGGGGGGGGGGGGGGGGGGGGGGGGGGGGGGGGGGGGGGGCGGGCGGGTAGCGGGGGGGGGGGGGGGGGGGGGGGGGGGGGGGGGGGGGGGGGGGGGGGGGCGGGGTTGGGGGGGATGGCCGTGGGGGGGGGGGGGGGGGGGGGGGGGGGGGGGGGGGGGGGGCGGGGGGGGCCGCCCCCGGGGGGGGGGGGGGGGGGGGGGGGGGGGGGGCGGGGGGGGGGGGGGGGGGGGGGGGGGGGGGGGGGGCCGGGGGGGGGGCTCGGGGGGGGGGGGGGGGGGGGGGGGGGGGTGGGGGGGGGGGGGTTTTTTGGGGGGGGGGGGTGGGGGGGGGGGGGGGGGGGGGGGGGGGGGGGGGGGCGGCTCCCCCGCCCCCCCCGGGGGGGGGGGGGGGGGGGGGGGGGGGCGGGGGGGGGGGGCGCGGGGAAAGGGGGCGGGGGGGAGAAAGAAAGGGGGGGGGGGGGGGGGGGGGGGGGGGGGGGGGGGGGGGGGGGGGGGGGGGGGGGGGGGGGGGGTTCCCGCGGGGTGGGGGGGGGGGGGGTGGGGGGGCGGCGGGGGGGGGGCGGGCGGGGGGCGGCCGGGGCGGGGCCCGGGGGGGGGGGGGGGGGGGGGGGGGGCGCGCCGGCGCGGGGGGGGGGGGGGGGGGGCCCCCCGGGGGGGGGGGGGGGGGGGGGGGGGGGGGGGGGGGGGGGGGGGGGGGGGGGGGGGGGGGGGGGGGGGGGGGGGGGGGGGTTTTTCCCCCCCCCCGGGCCGGCGGGGGGGGGGGGGGGGGGGGGGGGGGGGGGGGGCCCGGGGGGGGGGGGGGGGGGGGGGGGCGCGCCCGGGGGGGGGCCGGGGGGGGCCCCCCCCCCCAAGGGGGGGGGGGGGGGGGGGGGGGGGGGCGGGGGCCCCGGCGGGGGGGCCGGGGGGGGGGCCCCCCCCCGGGGGGGGGGGGGGGGGGGGGGGGGCGCCCCCTCCGCGGGGGGGGGGGGGGGGTTTGGGGGGGGGGGGGGGGGCGGGGGGGGGGGGGGCGCGCCACAGGGGGGGGCCCTCCCTGGTGGGGGGGGGGGGCCCCCCCCTCCTTGGGGGGGGGGGGCCGCCCCGCCGCGCCCCCCCCCCCCCGGGGGGGGGGCCCCTCTGGGGGGGGGCGGGGGGGGAAAAACCCCCCCCTTTTTGGCCCCCTGGCCAATAAAACCCCCGGGGGCCGGGGGGGGCCCGGGCGGGGCGGGGGGGGGGCCCCCCCGGGGGGGCCCCCCCCCCCCCCGGGGGGCCCCCCCCCCCCCCGGGCCCGCCCCAGGGGGGGGGGGGGGGGGGGGGGGGGGCCCGGGGGGGGGCGGGGGGGGGGGGGGGGGGGGGGGGGGCCGCCGGGCCCCCCCGGCCCGGGCGGGCGGCGGGGGGGGGGGCGGGGCCCGGCGGGGGCCCCCCCCGGCGCCCCCCGCCCCCCCCCCCCGGGGGGGGGGGGGGCCGGCCCCCCGGGGGGGGGGGCCCCCTTCAAGGGCGGGCGGCCCCCCCCCCCGCGGGCGGGCCCCGGGCCCCCCCCCCCCGCCCCCCCCCCCGGGGGGGGGGCGCCGGGGGGGGGGGGGGGGGGGGGGGGGGGGGGGGGGGGGGGGGGGGGGGGGGGGGGGGGCCCGCGGGGGGGCCCCGCCGCGGGCCGCGCCCCGCGCCGAACGCCCCCGGCCCCGGGCCCGCGGGGGCCCCGCCCCCGGCCCGCCCCGCGCGGGGCCCCCCCCGGGGCCGCGGCGGGGGGGCGGCGGCGCGCCCCCCGCGGGGGCCGCGGCGGGGGGGGGGACCCCCCCCCCGGCAGGGGGCCGGGGGGGGGGGGGGGGGGGGGGGGGGGGCGGGGGGGGGAGAGCCCCCCCCCCCCCCCCGGGCCCCGGGGCCCGGCCCGGACGGCCCGGGGCGCGCGCCCCCGCCCCCCCGGGCCCCCCGGCCCCGCCCCCCCCCCGCGGCCACCGGCGGGGCCCCCCCCCAACAAGGCGTGGGGGGGCTTGGGCGGCGGGGACGGCGGGCCGACCCCCCCCGGGGGGCCGCCCCCCCCCCGCCGGGGGGGGTTTGGCGTCGCCCCCCCCCTCCGAGGAGTGGGGGCGGGGGGGGCCAAAAGAAGGGGCCGCCAAACGCGCCCCCCCCCCCCCGGGGCCCCCCCCCCCCCCCCCCCCGGCCGGCCCCCCCCCCCCCCCCCCCCCCCCCCCCCCCCGGGCCCGGCCCCCCGCGCCGGGACCGGGGGGAACACCCCCCCCTTTTTCCCCCCCGGCCCCAAAAATCTGTTCCAGCACTCTGTGTGATTTGATGCCTGAAAATCCTGTCAGATGCAATTCAAAATATTCCAGGATGTGTTCAATCAATTGTCTTTTGATATCCACCGGAATCGACAGCCTGGAGTTAAAGTCCGGTAATACTTCGAGCAACTGATGGAAATACGC
Source organism: Bacteroidota bacterium (assembly GCA_016720935.1). Lineage (NCBI taxonomy): Bacteria > Pseudomonadati > Bacteroidota > Bacteroidota bacterium. Next base: position 233,161 of record JADKJP010000005.1, on the reverse strand, counting down.
ACTTACATCTGCCGGAATATAAAAAGGATGTGAGGGTACATCCGCTTGAAAATGTCCTTCTTGTAAATTGAAAACACAATGTGTTTCATCGTAATCATTCGAAGGAAAGAAACCCAGGTATTTGGAGTACTGTAATAAAAATAACAAGTGAAAATCCGGATTGATAGGATGCTGAAGATCCAGCATCTGTACTGCATTGAAGATGAATTCAAACAAAGACGGATTGCATTCTTCTTCCCGAACAGATTTGTACAATACTTCGTCAAGAAACAATGCCATTGAACTCTTTCGGATATCGAAAGGGATGTTCCGTAAGGCGGGCATCGGTTTTACTTCCGCGACTCTTTGTAAGCCACCGCGCTCTTTATGATAAACCACTAAATCAACCAGAGTGAGCGGCTGGAATACATTGGATTTTATTTTCGCGTTTTTCTTCCGAACACTGTTCACGATATACGACTGAAGGCCGAAAAGTTCGGTATAGATCTTGGCCACAATACTCGTTTCGGAGTAATCGGTGGTGTGAATGACAATACCTCTGGTCTTGTGAAGCATTCCTCAGAAAAATAATTCCGGCAAAAAAATCTGCCATGAAAAAATGTGAACTTAATTCGCGATCAAAACTTTGGTAGTACAGGTTTCAGTACCGTCATCATTTGTGATGAATACAGTATATACACCTGTGTGAACACGCTCCCCGCTGAAATTGGTACCGTACCAGATCGCTTGCCCGCCATTGGATTTGGTATGGTAAACGACATTACCGCTTACATCCGCGATTTTAACATCCGAATTGTCGATCAGTCCGCGGATGGCGATAGGACCATGATATTCGTGCTTCACGGGATTCGGGTAAGCATAATAATCCGAACAATAATCTTTACCCACAGTGGCATCACCACGATAAGAAATGATGCCTTTGTCAGTACCAAAGAATACTTCGCCGGTTCTGTCATCGACAGCGATCGCATTAATTATATTGGATGGTAACGGAGAATTTTCACTTGTAAAATGCAAAAGTTGTTTTGTGCCGTCAGCGGACATCAGAAACGCCCCGCCGTTGTAAGTGCCAAACCATTTCCGGTTTGCTCCATCTACAACTACTGCTGTGACGATTTCGGTTTCTAAAAGATACTGATTGTAACCGTCCTGTTGTATTATTATTTTTTGCGCATCGAAATTACTTCCTGAAAATACATTTCCGGGATTGTAAAAAACTGCAACACCTTTATTCGTACCCACCCAGATCGCACCATCTTTATCTTTTGCCATTGCCCGAACCAACATATCAGGCAAACCACCTTTTCCAACATCGGAATAAATTCTTTTGAAACTGTTGTCGTTAGGATTGGATGCATCATTCTCATTAAAAACACCGATTCCCTGACCTGTACTTGCTCCCTCACGAGCAATGATCCATTTCTGATTGTAGTCATCCACAATTACCTGGTACAAACCAAAGGAAGTAAACTCTGCCGATGGAATTAAAAATGATTCCCAGCTGCCATCAGATCTTCTCACGGCAAGTGGCCTTGGACTTCCTCCGGAAGCGACCCACAAATTATTGTCTTTGTCGAATGCGAGTCCGCCTGTAATGATATATCCGGGTCTCCCGGTATATTCATGAATTTCACTGTTGGTTTGATTGTAAATCTGTACTCCTCCATCACTGCGGTATTCCATCACCCCGCCACCCCATCCGCCAATGAAAGCATGTTTTGAGTCCGAAGGATCCACAGCGACGGTAACCAGAGAGGGAGAACCGCAGGCCAGATAAGCATCGTACAACGAATCCGTCATTTTGTTAAACGTCTTCCAACGATTATCGGAGAATAAATAGGTTCCATTTTTTTGATTGTAACTCGGAGCATCTCCGTTCAAAGAGCCGGATGCAACCCACAGATCTCCATTTTTACTATCCATAGCCCAGTTAGCTTCTGATAAAGGGCCATTAGGAACAATGAATTCACCATTGTTGGGAGAAAATGTAACCCTCACCATTCCATTGTTATAATCCGCAATCCAGAATTCCGTTTTGTCGGGATCATAAAACCCACTCATGATCTGTGCATTGTTGTAAAAATAATTTGTCACATTTTTCACAACGTTTCCGGAAGCATCATAAGCAGTGACTTTCGAATTGGTGCGATACAACAAGAGATCGTGATACGAATCAATTTTTGCTCCTTCAAAACCATCCGCGTGAAATGGTTGCCAGGAATTGTTGTCATAAACGAATAAGGAGTCTTTGTCCCAGGCATCGTTAGTTCTCACCACATAAAACTTTCCCTGAAGTGATGTTGTAGACGTGTAATTTCCATTCGGTTCATTAATCACACTATCTTTAATCCAGGAGGTAAAATTGAAAATGTTCGGATCAGAAATGCGGGCTTTGTAAATTCCACTGTCGCAGACGGCCATGAAATAAGTCCCGTCTGTCGACAAGCCCTGCACATTTACCGCTTTGCTGTTAAAGCCGATGTAATAAGTGTCTTGCACTTCCAGTCTGTCCAGGTCCACAACTACAATTCCGAATTCACAACAAACCATCGCTTTGTTTCCAAGAAAAAGGATGTCGTTTATTTTTTTTCCTCCAATAATATTTTTTCGCTTAATGTCATTCAGGTTCACAATAGTATTATCTGGCATCAGCAGATCTATGTTCGATGACTGATAGCCAATGAAGAGAATATTTTTTTCCGAGTTATAGCGTATTCTGGCAATTTCAAAATCGGACAATCCATTCAATCTTGAATACAAATTAAGTTCTCCTGTAGATTTTGAATAGCTGTACAATCCAAAACCGCTGGCACAATAAATTTTATCCGGACTATCCGCCAGCCCGATCGCACGGTTGTAGGGAATGTGTTCTCGCCATTCACCAATTGCAACAGGCGGGTTGCTTTGTGCCGACAGGAAAAACGGAATTCCTGATAAAAGGAGAAAAAGGCAGGAGAAAACGGAAGCGTATGGTCTTTTCATAGATGTTCGGGAGGAAAATAGGTAACGTCTCTGGCTGCAGTTTATTGTCCCAAAAAACAGCTTTAGCCCAAAATTACGAATTATTCGGCTCTTGAAAAAGAGGCTGTTTTTGATAAAGAATCTGAAGAATTTTCCGGATCAGACCCGTTGAACAATCCCGAGGGAAGTGTATTCATTTCCTTTGGTGAAATGCATCCCGGAATTTTCAAGCGAATCCGGAACAATGGATTCATTGCCCAAGACTTTTTCGCACAACTCTGCAACCTCTTTCACTGTAATTAGCTTCATGCACTGATTATCACCTTTACAGGGCGGTGTCAAAAAATCATGCACGCAGGGACTGCAATAAAGGTTTTTGTAGATGCCATAGGCATTTGGATTTTGTCCATATTGTGTAGGCGATGCCGGACCAAAAAGACAAATTGTTGGCTTGCGAAGAGAAAAAGAAATATGCATCGGGCCGGTATCGTTGGTGATGATCAGCCGGGCTTCATTCAATAACGCAAACAATTCAGGAAGTGTAAATTCTCCGGCTGTGTTGTATACATTTTCTTTTACATCCGGTGACAAAGAAGTATAAATCGAATCGACCCATGGTTTTTCATTTTTGGCACCAATAAGGATGATTGAAAATTCCGGAAAACGTTTTCGGATACCTGAGATGAGGGAAATCACATTTTCTCCGGGCCAACGACGTTCAATTCTCAAGTCAGAGGCATTCGGGTTGATCACGATATAAGTTGAAAGCGACTTTCCGGTTTGAGTTTCCAGTTTTTTCCGGAAGCTTGTTTTTTCTGAATCTTTGACTGAAAAGGGGAATAAGTCATTCACAATTTCCCTGCACCCGATCAATCTCGCCATTTGCAAATAGGATTGAGCTATCGGAGCACGGGCATTAAAAAACATCATGTGTGTATACACACCCATGCGTATGTTTCTTTCCGCACGATAAAATCCAAAACGGTTTCGCGCGCAACTCATCGTTGCTATCGCGGTACTATAATAGGAATACGTTTCCAGGTCGATGTACAGATCAGGTTTTGCGTTCCACAACTTTCGTAATAAACTCCAGCTGCTTTTGAAAAGAGATACTAATCCATGGTCATCGACCGTCCATGTTTCATCAACAGCGTCAATGGATGTCAATAAGGTTGCATTTGCTTTTGCTGTGACAAAATAAATTTTCGAATTCGGAAAACTTTTGCGAAGTGTCTGCAACAAAGGCGTGGCCTGGATGATACTCCCCATTCCAAGAAATTTGCAGACGACAATCTTTCCCGGAATTTTATCGAGAGAATGATCAATACCCATGAATTTACCCAATACACGTGCCGCGAGATTGAGGCCAAAAACAGCCGTGCGCCCGATCCATGCATCAAGAATTACTTTTGTCCGGGTTTGCATACTCATGGTTCTTCTCTCCTCATTTCTACACTCTCTATTTCTGCATCTCCATGCATTGCATAAAGCGTAACCCAGTTTTTATCTTTTTTATGCCAGAGATAAAGCGAACTCATGCGAATGACATAATCTTCCATCATTGGTGAAGGATGAATGCGGAAAATATAGCTTCCTCGTGTTTCATGATCTTTTCCAAAACGAAGAATCATGTCAACAGTCTGGTCCGTCTTCGCTCTTGCAGAAAGCCGGATGTAGATATATGCTGAATCATCGGAATGCTCAGGAATGGATAATGAAACACCCTGACCATTATTCAATGTCTTGGTTTCTTTAATCAATGCAATAGGCGAATTAATTTTTCTTGCTTTCCAGCTTTCATCGTAACGACCCCAGATGTAAGGAATGTCGTTTAGAGCGTATTCAACCGGTAATTCTGATACCAAATCCGGAATGACATCACAGGAATTGAGTTGAAGGTAAGACAAACTCATTGCTCCATCCTTTGACAGCAGAATTTTTATTCCGCTCAATTCATTCTCTCCCGCTTGTGGTTCAATCAGAAAAAACGCCTTCGATGGCCCGCTGTAAACACGGGCATCCCGACGACGATTATCATCGTAACCTTTATTATTAAAATTCGGAACGAATGTAATAGTACCCTGACCTTCAAACCAGGCGCTTAACAATACATAGTATTTTTTACCGGCCTCCAATGCAATTGGAGAGTGCAGCATATTATCAAATTGCGGTGAACCTGCAGGGCGAAGAGAAATGCTGTCGGTCAGCACAGCACCGCTTACAGCAATGTTTTTCAGATCAGCATAATGAACCAGTGTTTTTACATTCAGCGGGGGAACAGTGAAGTTCTTTTTTGCCCAAACGGTGTGGTGATTAATCAGGGCGTAAGGAGAATAATTCTTATAAATATATTCACTGATCTTGTAATGACGCATGCAATTTGGAATCCCGTCGAGCTGATCCCAATAGCTGACAGGATAATTAGAAAATAAAGCAACCGGGAGATCGTAATTTTTCAACCCGTTCAATAAACGATCCTGCATCTCATCGTTGTGTGCCGTATGCGGAATCTGGCAAAGGTAATTTGGTGTCTTTCTTCCAAGATAGTAATACAACATTGGCGAATTACTGAAATCAAGAAATGAAGAAGAGTCGCTGATATTTTTTTTCATCCAAAAATCAAGGTCGCCATAAAAATCACTGCGATACTCCGTTCGTTCGGGAGTACGATCGGTCTTCATTGCGGTTTTCACCGGCAATTCTCCCTGCACAAATTTCATGACCTCATTGTAAACATTGCTACGATCAAGTTCAGGAGTGTTTAATTTATAATTGACAGTAATTACCGTTGCAAGAATAAAGAAGCTGAAAAATTGAATTGCCGGAGTAATGCTTTTTTTACGTGAATAAAAAACAGGACAAACCAGAATAAAGAATCCATAGGAAGTGAAGGCTGTATCCCATTGCTCGGCAAGTGTATGTCGTACCAAACCACGTTGCAGATTGCTGAAATAAAAGATACTTAGAAAAATAATGACGACCGAGACGATTGATGCTCTTGAAGCTGCTTCATTGTTACGAATCAATTTTACAAATGCAAAACCGGCTACCAAAGCAACAGCCACCGGCATGATGAAATAGAGGGAATAGTATTTCATGTCAGTCGCTCCCGAGAGATTGATTAATCCGTAGGCCTGCAGCGATGACAAATAACCTGCCATCTCACCCAATCGGTCGAACAGCAAAGCCGGACCCTGGATAAGAATAGCAATCAGAAACAAAAACAAAGAAGTTACTGCGAAAATTCCAAAACCACGTAAAGCGGATTTACGGTCAGGATTGAAATCAGGATGAACAAACCATAACAAAGCCAATCCGCCAATGCCTGCCATGAAATTTGAAATTCCAAGATCGATTCTCCAGACCATCGTAAACAACATGAGAAAAAAGAATAGAAAATAATTTTTTACCGATTGTTTTTGCAGAATGTTCAGCAGTAGTAATACCGTTAGCGGTACGATGTGATAATAGGTTGGGAGAAGTAAGTCGGTGTATGGATAAAAGAGCGCAACAAAAACGGAAAGAAACGCATTGTCACTCAGACGTAATACCAATGCATAAATCAGAAGTGTCACAACGACTCCCAGTAAAAATCCATAGACAAATACACCCATCGGATCAGGTCCGTTGAATAAGGAATACAGAGCTCCCCAGACCCAGTCTGACATTGCATGCGAACTGAACGTATCGAGAAACGGAATTTTTCCGAAATCAAACCATTGTTGCAAGGGCAAGATCCTGTTGCCATCTTCAAACCAGTCAATATCAGGACTCACAACCGGTTTGTACATCACCAAACCAATGATGCCAACGAGTAAGAATGGAACCCACACCGTATTTAATTTGTGTTTTGCATCCGTAAATAAAGGCTGAGATTTTTTGTAACGACGAAAAACTGCGAAAAGAAGGATGAGCAATCCGGAGACATAAAGTGGAGTAGGGCCAAGGAGCATTCCTCGTTGGCCCAGAATCATGCTGCCTTCAAATGAGAGTAATGAAAGGGCAGGGATCAGCACAAGCGGTGTGGTTACCCGAATTCCCTTGCTTATGGATTGAAATGTAAAATTGAATTTTTTACTTAAAAAGAAATAGACAAAGAGTAAAACTGCCGTCGTAATTCCGATAAAATCAGGGATGGAATGAAAAGCGAATTTGGAAAACAAATTCAGTATATGCCATTGAAGAAAAAACAAGATTGTGGAAATCATCGTTGTCCATCCAAACAACAGCATGTATTCACCATCTTCCTTTTCTTCCCAACTCATTATATTTTTGCCAAGAATACCGGCGAATGCTGCGAACAATATAGCGAGTATCAAATGCATGGAAGATTGCACCTGGCCGCCTAATAGGAGAAAGAACATTAACGAAAAGCCGGCAACACCACACAGATTCAGAATTCGAAGGTCACTCCGACTGATTTTTTTTATCTGACCAACCGTGCTAATTATAAGTCCGATGCTCAATAAAAAAAAGGTTGTGATTCCACGATAATATGTGGAGACACGCTTTACAATATCCAGACTTTCGGATGTCGCCAATGAAATAGGCCGTCCCTGAAATTGTTCCAGCCAGAATGTGCTTTTGTGAAAAAGTATATACGTAATTCCCAAAGCGAAAAATAATGGCAGAAAGACAATCTCATGGAGCCTGCTGCTATCGTCAAACAAAGATTTAATTGTCTTTTTCAGATTCATGGGAATTGTCCGGAGAGGAACGTTTACTTAAGCGGATAAAAATAGGAAATTCCAGTACGTGTCAGGGTATCCTTTCCGTCGGTTTTCATACATCCGCTGTGGATATCCGTGCATTAATGTTTGCGTTCATAAACGGCAAAAACCCTGTTTCGCCAGATTTCAGTGTAACGATCAGCATTTGCCATGTAATAGGATTCAAAAGATGAGTTATTCAGTTCGGAATTATTTGGATCAATACACTTCACAAGATGTGTTACGTGGATCCGTTGAAACATCGAATCATTGGCTTGTTCACTAAGTAATTCAAGGCGGTAAGTAGTATGGCGTTGCGTGTAAAATGACATGGCACGTGCTTTCAGAAACACTATCACCGCATTCTCAGGAGTCTTTTCACGAACAAATTGGATCATTTCCTTTGCTTCAGGAGTCTGCGGACCTTCCGGAATAATTGTTCCTGTTTTTACTGTAGCGTAAAGCATGGTGAATGGCTGGTATAAAAACATGCCCAGGAAAAGTATTAATGCAATTCTGTATTGTTTGATTTTTGTAAGTGAAAGCAAAGCTTGTAATGTTTCAAAAATATACCGGGCCATAAGGGGAACAACCGGAATGAGCATTCTGTATCCTCCATTGAGATAAGGATACAATAACAGCACAACGATGTAAAAGAGAAAAAACCATTCGGAAAAGTTTTTTTGTTTTATGAGTGCTCTGAACCAGCCAATGAGTATGAATATTCCGAGGAGATCGTTCAGTAACATCGCTCTTGACTCAGGAAACATGAAAAGCAAATTCAATTGTTTCAGATACAAAAGAAAAGCCTCCTGAATCATAAACGGATGTGATTCTCCCGCTCCTTTGTAGAAGCCAAAGAAATTTCCCAGCGGAACCGGAAATAAAAGACTGTTCAGAAATAAGAAGAATAAAATTGAAAAGCCAATTACGATCAGTGATGATTTCAACCGGAATTTCAATTTTGAATCCACGTCATTTTTCTTCAGAAAAAAATAATGGAGCAAGAGTGCAGGCAAGGCCACAACACCAATGATCCGTGTGGAAATCATCAGACAAACAACAAGACCAAGGATCAAAAAATGTTTGATAGATGTTTTGTTTTGGTCAAGTAGTAGTATTAGCAGTACAAGCCAAAATGTAAAAGGAAATTCAGAAAGGATTTGTCCTTTTTGTTCTAACAAAAAAGGGTTGTAAACTAAAATCAAAACCAGAAGAATGGATGCGAATTCAGAAAAGAACCGTTTGTAATAACGCACGAGTAACAATCCGAGTCCGATCAAAAACAGCGATTCCAGGATCAAAAAAGGACGTATTTCATAACCGGCAAAAGCGAAGACCGGAGCCAGAACTAACGGAAAACCAACGGGATATGCTTGAACAGCAAATTGTCCCGAGGAGGTGTCGAAAACAAGGCCATTGTCGGTCTGGGCCTTAGCTTCCAACATATTGCGAGCCTGAATCAGGTATTGAGCAAAATCATCACCCCAATCATGCGCATTGGGAACATTGATCAACAACAATGGAATTAAGAGTAATAATGGTACAAATTTGCGCATACAAGTATATTCTCTGTCTTCCCGTTTTCCAGCACAAGGATAGGACACAGTCGTTTGATACACAAGAATTTCGTTTCCTGAATTTTTTTCAATGGCACACTCACACCCGCACTCACACCCATTTTGGTATCAGGTATTAGGTATAAGGTATAAGGATGCTATAGAAGTATTATTGATTAGCTCATTCTTTCCAGCAACCATCAAAACTCGGAACCCGGAACTCAGAACCCGGAACTCAAATTGACAAGAATTCCTTACTTTTGTTCTATTCACTCACATTTCCCATGAAAGAAAGCATTCTCGTCATCGGCGCCAAGGGCCAGATAGGTTCGGAATTAGTTGAAGAATTGCGAAGAATCAACGGCTCCTCGCAGGTGATCGCGACGGATATCAAGGAACCAAGCCCGGAATTACGTGATGGCGGACCTTTTGTACAACTTGATGTACTCGATTTTCCAAAAGTACAGGAAGTGGTGAGAAAGAATAATGTCAAACAAGTATATCTTCTTGCCGCGCTCTTGTCAGCAACAGCTGAACAAAAGATTAAGTCGGCCTGGAAACTGAACATGGAAGGATTGCTGGGCACTCTCGAAATGGCCCGTGAAGAAAAGTTCAAACTCTTTTGGCCCAGCTCTATCGCGGTTTTCGGTCCTTCCACACCAAAAGTGAATACACCACAATTCACAATCACGGAACCGAGTACAGTGTATGGAATCAGCAAACTTGCTGGCGAACGTTGGTGCGAATATTATTTCCAGAAATTCGGAGTGGATGTACGCAGCATTCGATATCCGGGTTTGATCGGATACAAAACGGAGCCGGGTGGTGGAACCACTGACTATGCTGTTCATATTTTCCACGAAGCACTCAAAACCAAAACCTACGAAAGTTTTCTTTCCGAGAATACGGCATTGCCGATGATGTACATGCACGATGCCTTGAACGCGACGATAGGACTCATGGATGCCGATGCATCACGCGTGAAAGTACGGAGCAGCTACAATATCGCTTCCATGAGCTTTACACCGAAACAGCTCGCGGATGAAATTTGTAAACACATTCCTGAATTTAAAATCACTTATAAGCCGGATGTTCGTCAACAGTACGCCGACTCCTGGCCACAAAGCATCGACGATTCAGTCGCACGTGCCGACTGGGGTTGGCAGCATGAATACGATCTCGCCAAAATGACGAAGGATATGCTCGAGCACATTCAGCATATGTTGGTTCACTGAACTTTCATTGAGAATTGAGAATTATGAATGAGCGTATTGTAAGTGCTAATTGAGCAGCTACATTTCAATTAAGAATTAAGAATTTAGAATTGTGAATGAGCGTACTGTCAAGAATATTTTGAGCTGTATATTCGATCACGATTTCAGCTCCCTTTGAAATATTATTAAAGACTTCCCCTTTCACTCTTAGACACAAATTCATAATTCATAATTCAAAGTTCCACCGAATCAATTTGCCTATGAACTCCGCTCAGTTATACATCTACAACTCCCTTTCTCGAAAAAAAGAAGAATTCGCCCCAATGGTTCCGGGCTTTGTGGGAATGTATGTTTGCGGACCAACAGTATACGGACAACCTCATTTAGGACACGCTCGTCCCTACATCACCTTTGATGTTGTGAATCGTTTTTTCGAACACCTCGGTTATAAAGTTCGTTATGTGCGCAACATCACTGATGTCGGTCACCTCGAGAACGATGCTGATGAAGGAGAAGATAAAATCGCGAAGAAAGCAAGAATAGAAAAACTGGAGCCGATGGAAATCGTGGAGCTCTATACAGAAAAATTCCACGAAGCGATGCGCGCGCTGAACAATAGAAATGTCAGTATCGAACCGCGTGCATCCGGACATATCATCGAGCAAATTACAATGATCGAAGAGATCATCAAAAATGGCTGGGCTTATGAATCCAATGGCTCTGTCTATTTTGATGTATTGAAATACAGCAAGACCCACGATTACGGAAAGCTGAGCGGAAGAATTATCGAAGACCTGATCGCGGGCGCCGGCAACGAACGTCGCGAACTCGAAGGACAGGAAGAAAAACGCAATCCGGCTGATTTTGCATTGTGGAAAAAAGCTTCGCCTGAACACATCATGCGCTGGCCTTCACCCTGGAGCGATGGTTTTCCGGGCTGGCATATTGAATGTTCCGCGATGAGTACAAAATATCTTGGTGAAACATTTGATATTCACGGAGGAGGAATGGATCTCCTGTTCCCTCACCACGAAAGTGAAATTGCTCAGAGTAAAGGTGCTTGCGGGAAAGCACCTGTCCGTTATTGGATGCACAACAACATGATTACCATCAACGGACAGAAGATGGGAAAATCGCTGGGGAACTTTATCAATCTCGAAGAGTTTTTCAACGGGTCTCACAAACTGCTTGAGCAGTCGTATTCCGCGATGACAATTCGTTTCTTCGTCCTTCAGGCGCATTACCGCAGTACATTGGATTTTTCAAACGAAGGATTGAAAGGCGCGGAAAAAGGATTGATCCGTTTGCTTAACGCTCACGAAGTACTTCATAAAATAAAATCGGGACCATCTTCCACAAGTGATATCAAAGCTCTTCGTCAGGCATGCTACGACGCGATGCTGGATGATTTCAATACCGCGATCACGATTGCTCAATTGTTTGAAGCAGTCCGCATCATCAATTCTGTAAATGCAGGAACGGAAACTATTTCAGCGGAAGATCTTGATTTGCTGAAACAAACCTATGATGATTTTGTCTTCAAAATTCTCGGACTGAAAGCCGAGCAACAACAAGACAAAGGAGATCTTGACGGTGTCATGCAAATGGTATTGCGTGTACGTGCGGAAGCAAAAACTAAAAAGGATTTTGCAACTTCCGATAAAATCCGTGACGAACTCGCAACGCTTGGTTTCAAAATCAAAGACGAAAAAGACGGCACCACCTCCTGGACCAAAGATTAAAAGCACTGCATTCATGAAAATGACCAAACGCTCTTTGCGTCCTTTGCGAAAACCTTTGCGCCCTTTGCGCGAAATAATTTTCCTTATCTCAGTGCTGGGGATTATTTTATCTTGTAATGATCAAAAGAAACCACAGCCAACTACAACAACTGTAACTCAACCATCTGTCATCGCACCAACCTTTAATGCCGACTCCGCTTACGCTTTCGTAAAAGCCCAATGCGATTTTGGTCCGCGTGTTCCCGGCACCAAAGCTCATGCGGCCTGTGCTGAATTTCTTGAGAAAAAATTTAAAACCTATACTTCAAGTGTCACCGTTCAAACCGGAGTCGTCACCACATTCGATGGAGTAAAACTGAATATCAAAAACATCATCGCCTCTTTTAATCCACAGAGCAAATCACGTGTATTAATTTTTGCCCATTGGGACACGCGTCCATGGGCTGATCAGGATACTGCGCGAACCAACGAACCCATCATTGGCGCAGACGATGGAGGCAGTGGAGTAGGAGTCTTGTTGGAAATAGCACGACAGCTTTCAACGCAAGCGCCTGCAATTGGAATTGATCTCATTTGTTTTGACGCGGAAGACTGGGGTAAAAAAGACGGAGGAGAAGAGAGCGAAGATTCCTATGCTTTGGGTACACAATTCTGGGCTAACTCTCCGCACATTCCTGGTTACATGGCCGATTATGGAATCCTCCTCGACATGGTTGGTGCCAAAGGCGCGCAATTCCGCATGGAAGGATTTTCAAAACAACATGCGCAATTTGTAATTGATAAAGTGTGGAAGACAGCTTCCCGACTCGGTTACAGCGATTATTTCCTGTACCAGGAATCCGGTTATGTAACCGATGATCACGTTTACGTAAACCGAATCAACATTCCTTCCATCGACATCATTCATTCCAATCCTTCAACACGCAGTGGTTTCGGTTCGCACTGGCATACGCATCGTGATAATATGGATATCATTGATCGCAACACTCTGAAAGCCGTGGGACAAACATTGCTGGAGGTGATTTTTTCGGAAGGTAGAGGTGTTTGATGTTCGATGTTCAAGGTTTAAATTGTTGCATTGCCCTCAAATCAAACAATCATTCTACGATAATCTTTTTTTGAATTGTTTGATTTCCGGAGATCATTTGAATGAAATAAACACCTTGTGATAATCCGTTTGAATTAAAGGGAAAAGAATAGGTTCCAGCCCGATGAATTCCTGTCAGCATCCTGCGGATTTCTCTTCCATTCAAATCAAGTACACGGAAAAATGTCTCAGCATCATTATTCAACGAAAAATGTATCACAGAAATTGAAGATACAGGATTCGGATCGCAACGCAGGCTTAAGTCGGCTTGAATCTCCGGTAAAACAGGAATTCCGCTGGTTGAATTCGTGTATTTGATAGTGAGAAAATCAAAGAAGCTTGACGAATGTGTCCGACCAGTAACAACAAGATCATTATTTGCATCCAATGCAAGTGCATACAATTCTTGTTCGCTATTACTTGTGTCTGTGTAGATATGTTCCCAACGTTCATGACCATTCACATCGTAGCTGATGGTAAATCCATTGTAACCTGTATTTGTATTTGAATCATAATAAAATCCGGTGATGTAGATATTGTTTTGTGCATCCTTCACCATTTGTCTGGGCTCATAACTGGAAGCGTTTCCCCAACGGGCTGTCCACAGAGTATCTCCATCGGCATTGAACTTGATCAATTCCATGCGAACGGTGTTTTGAGCGTTGTTGGTGGAACTGTTGCCAAGCAGGTAAATATTCCCTGAGTCATCAATCATAAGATCTTTGAAATTATCAAAGGATTGAGGACCCGGATAATTGAAATATTTTGAATAAAGCAAAGTTCCGGAAGTATCATATTTCAGAAGAACATAATCTGTTTGTGCCGGCCCGGATGTGGCGACCTGACCTCCAACAATCAGATGGTTATCCTGATCAAGGATAATTTTCCAACCGGAATCATAATTATTGGCAGGACTGTTGAACTGGCGAACCCAAACAGTATCTCCATTCGGGGCATATTTGATGGTGAAAATATCTGTCGCGAAATTAGTCCATTCATCACATACTCCTGTTACATAAATATTATTCGCAGCATCAATACACATTCCGTAAATGCGATTGGATTCATTCGGCCCATTGTTGTTAAAAGTTTGATACCACAATTCATTTCCCTGAGGATCGATCTTGATTGTAACAAAGACCGCCGAACCGAGCGTTCCACCATCGAATCCTGCCAGAACAATATTCCCGTCATGATCCATTTCCATCGCGCTTACCTGTGCGACAGATGTATTAAAATCCACAAATTCCCAAAGCGAATCTCCATCTGTTGAATATTTCATCAGACATAATGCCCCACCTGTCGTACTGTAACTTCCATTGACAAAACCCGCGATATAAATATGTCCCTGATGATCGTACAAAATTTTCGTTGCCTGATCGCCACTGGTGTAATTTCTGATCCGACTCCAAACCAGGTTTCCGTTCGGATCGTATTTCGCGAAAATAAAATCTTCATTGGTGTTCCATTCATACGACCATCCGGCCACATAAATATTATTCGCTTCATCAGTAGTAATTGCTTCTGTCTGGTCCCATTGCTGACTGTCCCAGGTTCTGATCCAGGCTGTATCAATCTGCGCTTTGGTATATATGTTCAGAAACAAAAGGACTATGAGTGCAAAAAATGATTTTGACTTTTTCATAGATTCAGATTTAGCTACTCAAAGTTCCTTCTATTTATTTTTTATTAAAATGACTTAGGGCATCAGCATTTCTGCAGTTTTATAGCCTAAAATTCAATAAAATCAGAAGCTTTTGCAGTACAAGTGAAGAGCAATTCGTTCTAAATCATGGAAAGTTTTTTAAAAACGTTTTTATTTTCATTTTTTTCATTATTTTGTCATTCCGGCTTATGTTGATGTCCTTTGATTGTGCCGGAATTCCTGTTTTAATTAGTTTTTAATAAAGTAGAGTTTTCTGTTTAAGTTAATCTTTCTCATCATCCCACATTGTTTCAAATCTAAATCCTCTGTAACATGAAGAAACTATTTACATTATTGGTATTAATACACGCACTTACGCTGAATGCTCAGCGTGCGGAATGGTTAAACGTATCTACAATATCTCCAGGTGGAAGCGGTTATTCTACCAGATCACTTATCGCAGCAGACAACGATAAAAGTGCCTATACATTCAGGGAATTTTCGGATGGATTTATTGTCGCAACCGATACACAATATGCTGTTGGTGCAATTGATCTTTCGATTATAAAAACCGATTCGGCAGGTAATCATATCTGGTCAAAAGTCATTGGTACTAATGGGAATGATACTCCTGAAGACATTTGTACGGATAGTGATGGAAATATTTACATCTCAGCTTTTTTGGAAGGACAAAGCACAATCATGGATGATACCACCTATTCAAATTCAACTTTACATCAGATAATTAAACTGGGTTCAGACGGACAATTTATCCGTTCATATGCCACAAGTGATTTGACGATAATTACATGTAATGGAACAGATGTTTTTGCCGCCAATGCTTCCGCGGTCTTTAAATTGGATTCAGCGTTTAATCAGAATTGGTCAAAAAGTTTTCCATTAAATACCCTTGGATTTTCTATCGGCACATCAAGAAATAAAATATCGAGTTTCGGTCACTATCTGGCTTTTTCCGCGAACGAATTTTTTTCAAGTGCCGGACCGGTGATTGTTGATACAGTTGCAATTCCATTCACCGGAGCAAATATGGACCAGAGTTGTGTAGTACTCATGGATACTAATGGAGCGGCTTATTGGGCCAGAGTGACCGATGGAAACAATGTGTCTAACGAATTTACCGGTGGGGCTTGTACGGATGTTCAGGGCAATGTATACCTGGCAGCAAGTTGTGACCAGGACTTTGTACATGGCAGTGATACCCTTCATTTGAATGGAGGAAACACTGTGGCCGGAGTATTAAAATTTGATCCGAATGGAAACCCGGTTTGGGCCGGACACATTCAAACAAGCGGACATGTGAATTGTACCAATATAAAATCAGACGTTTCCGGAAATGTTTTTGTAATAGGAAATATGGATGGTGTTGTTCAAATAGGCACGTATACAAGTTCGTCGCAGGCCTCGGGTTCCTATGTGGGTGAATATGCTCCTTCTGGAGCAATCAATTTTGTAAAATTCAACAGCAGTGGAGCAAACAGTGGGTCCGTTTTTGGATTGGATGTACATTCTTCAGGTGATTTCTGGATTGCAGGATCACCGGCAATTAACACAGCTTGGGATTGTTTGAATACACCTACAGTGGGAACCATTATTACACCTTCTTATTGGGGACGTTTTACAATGCAAAACAGTATTTCTCCCATTGCGGATTTCAGTTATATCATCAATGGCAATGCATATACATTCACGAATTTGTCTTCAAATACTGATTCTGTAAATTGGGATTTTGGTGATGGGACATTCAGTAATCTGCCGGATCCTGTTCACGTTTTTTCTACAGGATTAAATTATACTGTTGTATTGACGGCCCATTATGGAATCTGTACGGATACGGATACACTTTTTATTGTAGGTGTTGGTGTTGATGAAAACGATCGTTCTCCCTTATTCAGTATCTACCCTTCTCCTGCGAATGAATTTATACAATTGAATTCTCAAGCTTCCATGGAGAAGTTACATATTATCCTTCTTGATATTAGTGGAAGGACTCTTCTCGAACAAACAGTACACCAAAATACCTATAGTTGCATTTTGTCAACGCAGGATTTACCGGACGGAATATATTTTCTAAACATCATGAATGAGGATGGAAAGAAAGTAATACGTTTTGTTGTTCAACATTGAAAAAAGGGTTTGTTTATTTCATGTTGAGTCCGTTAATCAATACTTACTTATTCGATTCGAGGAATTCATTCCCGGCTTGAGGGCATCAATTTTTATATGATTCTACTTCATTTCTTTCGCAGTGAAGTAGAATCATATTTTTTATCAGGACAGGATAAATTGTAATTTCTTTTCTTGAAATAATAACAAAACTGTAAGATCTCTGCTTATTTCGTCTGAATCAAACGTTACCCAAACACGATCTTTTCCGTAAAGAAGGAGTACTTAAAACCCCTGAATTATGAAAAAGATCTTTTCGATTCTTTTTTTGGTAATTACTATTTACTCAGTACCCAACGCGAAAGCGGATTACACGACGAGCTTCGGTGCAAGAGTTGGAAAATTCGCGACCGGTGCGAGCCTTAAACATTTCTTTGACGCACGCGGAAATGTCGGCTTTGAAATATGGGGAACAATTACCCGTGAAGCCAATACCGGTTATATGGGAAAAGCATTCTTTGTGAAACAAGTGCCGATTTTCAATTCCAAACTTCAGATTCCTGTGGATATGGTATTTGGTGTTGGCGGACACTTCGGATTGTTCAAAGAAAATTATTACCACATCGTTGACGGTGAACCAGAATACTACGATCACAATGCTCTCAATGCCGGCATTGACGCGCAATTCGGACTCGAATACAATTCCCGCCGCGTACCTGTAACGGTAGGCATAGATGTAAATCCATACTATGGATTGTTAAACCCCGGCCCGGAATGGCTGGATATGGGATTGACTGTCCGATTCAAATTTTAGGAAAAGGGACGAGGGGCGAGGGACGAGTGACGTCCCCCGCCTCTCGTCCCTCCAATTAAAATTCAGCTTTTAGGAAAAGGGAAGAGGAGCCCTCGTCCCCCGTCCCTCTGTAATCAAAATTCCGCGTTCTTCGGTGTCCGCGGAAACGGAATCACATCCCGAATATTTGTCATCCCGGTCACAAAAAGCATCAGGCGTTCGAAGCCTAATCCAAAACCGGAATGCTCACATGCGCCGTATTTACGCGTATCGAGATACCACCACAAATCTTTTTCAGGAATGTGCATTTCAGTAATGCGTGACATGAGCTTTTCATAATTCTCCTCACGTTGCGAACCTCCGATGATTTCACCAATCCACGGAAACAATACATCCATCGCGCGAACTGTTTTACCATCGTCGTTTTGCTTCATGTAGAATGCCTTGATTTCTTTTGGATAATCCGTAAGAATCACCGGCCTCTTGAAATGTTCAACGAGAAAATTTTCATGTTCCTTTTGTAAATCCGTTCCCCAGTTCACCGGGAACTCGAATTTTTTTCCGGAATTCATCAGGATCTCAACCGCTTTTGTATAAGTCAATCTTTCGAAAGGATTCGAAACAACAAATTGCAAACGACCAACAAGTTCCTTATCGTACATATTGTTGAGGAATTCCAGATCGTCTTTGCAATTATCCAAAGCATATTGGATGAGGTATTTCAGAAAATCTTCAGCGAGATCCATGTTATCCTGGATATCGTAGAAAGCCATTTCAGGTTCTATCATCCAGAACTCCGCGAGATGTCGTGGTGTGTTTGAATTTTCCGCACGGAAAGTAGGACCAAAGGTGTACACATTACCCAATGCCATCGCCGCCAGTTCTCCTTCGAGTTGTCCGGATACAGTGAGATTGGTTGCCTTACCAAAAAAATCTTCTTTGAAATTAATTGATCCGTCTTCTGTGCGTGGAGGATTGTTCAGATCCAATGTTGTGACCTGAAACATTTCTCCTGCACCTTCTGCATCTGAACCGGTAATCACAGGTGAATGCAAATAGAAAAATCCTCGATCGTTAAAATACTTATGGATCGCGAAAGCCATGTGATGACGCATGCGCAGGACGGCACCGAACGTATTTGTACGTGGACGCAAATGCGCGATCTCGCGAAGGAACTCCATCGAATGACCTTTCTTTTGCAACGGAAAAGTTTCATCCGCTCCACCCAGCAAAATAATTTCAGTAGCCTGAATTTCTACAGCCTGACCACTTCCCTGAGAAGCGACAAGTGTTCCTTTTACATGAACACATGCTCCTGTAGTGATTTGCTTCATCAGTTCTTCGTCGAACTTAGCCAACTCAGCAACCACCTGGATTGAATGGATAACAGAGCCATCATTCACCGCGATGAAGGCGATTTGCTTGTTGCCACGTTTGGTGCGCACCCAGCCTTTTACTTCCGTCGGTTTCCCGGTTTCTTTTGAACGAAGCAGATCAATTACCCGAATTGGTTTCATTTTTTTCCTGAATTAAAACAAATTGCTTTCCCTCTGACAAATTATGGATGGGAAAATACCAGGGAGAACAGGATAAATGGAGTAAAATTCAATATCCGACCCCTGATTCCGTTCGCAAAAAAACGAAGATTAAACGGTATTATAAAACCAAACAGGCTTTGAGTTGTTATTTATATGGAAAAGAGAGAACAATGAAGCTTCCGGGATCTCCATTTACAGCTCTAATCCGCTGCAGTCCTGATATCTCCCTATTTCTTCGTATATTTGTATCACCACATTAAAAGATGGAAATAAAGCCGGGTAATCTCCTGAAAAAGATCAATTATCCCGAAGATTTGCGCAAAATGCAGGAAAATGAACTCCCGCAGGTGTGCAAGGATCTCCGGGATTTTATCATTGACATCGTTTCTGTCAATGGTGGTCATTTTGGTGCTTCTTTGGGAGTTGTTGAACTTACGGTAGCCCTTCATTATGTGTTCAATACACCTTATGATCAGCTGGTTTGGGATGTCGGGCACCAGGCTTATGGACATAAAATCCTGACCGGTCGCCGCGAAATTTTTCATACCAACCGTGTCTATAAAGGAATCAGTGGCTTCCCAAAAAGAAATGAAAGTGAATACGACACCTTTGGTGTAGGACATTCCTCAACTTCTATTTCGGCTACTTTGGGGATGGCAGTTGCTTCCCGCCTCAAAGGAGAACACGACCGTCAGCATATCGCGGTGATTGGAGACGGAGCAATGACCGCCGGTCTTGCCTTCGAAGCTCTCAATCATGCCGGTGTCGAAAATTCAAATCTGCTTGTTGTACTCAACGACAATTGCATGAGCATCGATCCGAATGTCGGTGCTTTGAAAGAATACCTCACCGATATTACCACATCGCATACCTACAATAAAATGAAGGATGAAGTGTGGCGATTACTCGGAAAGATCAGCAAGTTCGGTCCGAATGCACAGGAGATAGCTTCCAAAGTTGAGAACGCGGTCAAAACAACATTGCTCAAACAAAGTAATTTGTTCGAGTCATTGCGTTTCCGCTATTTCGGTCCGGTGGATGGTCACGATGTGAATCGTCTGGTGAAAATCATGAACGATCTGAAAGACATTCCGGGTCCGAAAATTTTGCATTGTCTTACCGTTAAGGGAAAAGGATACGAACTCGCTGAGAAAGATCAAACCAAATGGCACTCTCCCGGATTGTTTGATAAAATTTCTGGTGAAATATATAAGCCGCAGGTAGATGCTCCGCAACCTCCGAAATACCAGGATGTTTTCGGGCACTCTATCGTAGAGTTGGCGGAAAAAAATCCAAAGATTGTCGGGATCACTCCCGCAATGCCTTCCGGATGTTCTTTAAACATCATGATGAAAGCCATGCCGGATCGCGCGTTCGACGTGGGTATAGCGGAACAACACGCGGTGACTTTTTCCGCGGGTCTGGCTACACAGGGATTAATTCCATTCTGCAATATTTATTCTTCTTTCATGCAACGCGGCTATGACCAGGTGGTACACGATGTCGCTTTGCAAAATCTGCACGTTGTATTTTGTCTGGATCGTGGTGGACTTGCAGGAGCGGATGGCCCTACACATCACGGGGCATTTGATCTCGCGTTTTTCCGTTGCATCCCGAACATGATCGTTTCCGCACCGATGAATGAAGAAGAGTTGCGGAATCTCATGTATACCGCGCAACTCGAAAAAACCGCGGCGCCTTTTTCTATACGCTACCCGAGAGGCAATGGCGTCATGGTCGACTGGAGAAAACCTTTCCAGGAAATTCCAATTGGAAAAGGACGCATGGTACGTGATGGTGAAGAAGTAGCGATTTTAACAATTGGCCATCCCGGAAATTTTGCGGTGAAAGCATGCGATGAACTTTCCAAAGAAGGATTTTTCCCGGCTCACTTCGACATGCGTTATGTGAAACCGCTTGATGCGGAATTGTTGCACGACGTTTTTTCAAGATTCAAAAAAATTATCACTGTTGAAGACGGATGTATCATGGGAGGATTCGGTACTGCGATCGCTGAGTTTATGCTTGACCACGGCTATTCATCCGCTATCACACGTCTCGGAATACCGGATCAGTTCATTGATCACGGAGAACAAAAGGAATTGTATGCCGAATGCCATTTCGATGTTACGGCAATAAAAAATGCTGTACGCCAGCAGGTAGGCGAATCGGTATTGGTCTGAAAGCCGCATCCGTCGCTGATTTTCACCCCATCTTTTCCGCCGTTTACCAAACAAACGATTTTCTTAACAATTTAAAATTTACCTTACCCTAGGATTAAACTAATTTTATTATCCAAATAGATAGAAGTATTCAGCTTTTATTCTGAGAAATTTTAAAGAAGAAAGGAGACCCAATGAGTTACCCTCATACTCTAAAGGTCGTGTTGATCTTTATATTACTGGCAATCTTCGCTGATTCCCATTTGTATGCTCAGACATACAACATGGCGAATGGTACCATTAATACATGTAGCGGGACATTTTATGATCCGGGTGGTGCAGCAGGAAATTATGCCAACAATACCAATATCACACAATCGTTTTGCTCCAATGCCGGAAACTGTTTGACGGTAAATTTCACCGCATTCCGTACTCAGGGAGGAAATGATTTGCTCACGATTTACGACGGACCAACTACGGCATCGCCGGTGATAGGTGTTTTTTCAGGAACAACATCTCCCGGTTCGATCACCGCTTCAAGCGGTTGTCTGACATTTAATTTTGTTTCAAACGGAAGCACCGTTCGCTCCGGTTGGGCCGCGACTATTTCCTGTGGTGCATGTGGTACCAGCTACCTGATGAATAACAATACTGCAGTGAATACCTGCGGAGGATTGTTTTTCGATGGCGGTGGAAGCGCAGCCAATTACGCGAACAACCAGAATTTCACAAAAACATTTTGCTCTTCCACACCGGGATCTTGCTTGCAAATTCAGTTTACGTCTTTTGCATTACGTACCGGTGATAACCTCACAGTATACAATGGTAACAGTGTCGCATCACCACTGATTGGAACTTATTCAGGAACAACTTTGCCTCCCACCATGTTGTCGTCCTCAGGTTGTCTGACTGTGAACTTTACATCCAATGCAAATCTTGTCGATGCCGGCTGGCAGGCGATTATCACCTGTGAAATTTGTCCGAGCGCGCCTGCAGGTACAGCAACCTATACTCACCCGACAGTTGGTTTGCAAAATACCTATGTTGGAAATAATATGGTGAACACCTGTGGCGGAACTTATACCGACAATGGTGGTATTGCCGGAAATTATTCCAACAATATTGGAACAAGTAGTTTGTTCAGTGACCAGGGTTATTACCGAACATTTTGTCCGAATCAGGCAGGCAAATGTTTGCGTGCGCAATTTTATTCTTTTGGAACTGAACTCGGAATCGATTACCTCGCCATCAGAAATGGCCCGACTCAGGGAAGTCCAATTCTTGGAGCCTGGTGGGGCGGACCACTCACAACATACTCAGCCTGTATGGGTGCAGGAATCGGACCTTACACCTCTACGGATCAAAGTGGCTGTCTGACATTTGAATTCTTCTCTGATGCTAGTGTGGTCAGTTCGGGTTGGGTCACCACGTTTGATTGTGTTCCCTGCGCGAATGGTCCGAATGGTACAGACAACAGTGATTGCCTGATTGGATCTCCGGTTTGTACGGATCAGAGTTTTTCCGATGCAAGTACAGGACCGGGAATTATTTCCGATGGAGGAAACGGATGTGTCCTCAGTGAAAATTTCAGCAACTGGTATAAAATTACTGTGAGTACAGGAGGAAATCTTGGGTTGACAATTGTACCGAATGTCGGTGCAGATGATTATGATTTCGCGATGTATCAAAGCAACAGCTGCGGAGCACTCGGAGCTCCTGTTCGTTGTTCTTATGCTTCCAACACCGGAAATACCGGAATGAATAACGCGAACAATTTGGCAACAAATACCGCTATTTGCGGACTACCAAACAACGGCTCGGATGTATCGGAAGATGTTTGCGGAAATGGCTGGGTGAACGAAATGGCAGTAAGTGTCGGCCAGAATTTTTATTTGCTCGTGAACAAATGGTCTCCGGGAGGTAGCGGGTTTACACTCGACTGGACACTCACCGGAGGCGCATCACTGAATTGCAGTGTGCTTCCTGTCGAATTGATTTCTTTCCAGGCGAATGCCGAATCAAAAATTGTCAGGCTGAACTGGACTACTGCTTCAGAAATCAACAACCAGTATTTTACCACCGAAAGAAGCGCTGACGGAACAGATTTTGAACCAGTTCAAATGGTAGATGGTGCCGGAACAACTACTGTGGTGAAGAACTACGAAACGGTGGATGAAAAACCATTCCAGGGCATCTCATATTATCGATTGAAGCAAACTGATTTTGACGGTAAATTCTCGTACTCCGAAAAAGTCCCGGTTGACTTCAGCGAGAAGAATGACATTTTTTATTTGCAACCAAACCCTGCCGGTAATGAAGTGTCATTGATCTTTAGTTCCGGTGAACGGACCAATTACAATCTGCAGATTCTAAGTACTGAAGGAATTTCTTGTCTCAAAGAAACAGTCATCGCCAATCCGGGAATGAACAAAACACAGATTGATATTTCCGGTTTACCAAAGGGAGTATACATAGTTATATTGGATGACAATCAGAGCCATCGTGTTTCTAGGTTGGTGCATCACTGAGATTGATGGTACTCTTGGATGTGTGATGCATGGAGAGATTTAAAACATCACGCAGTTTGAGAAAAATATTTAGCGCTGTTGAAGCAAAGAATGATAAGGTTTTTTGGAACGATATTTTTTTACACTTCAATTCCGCCTTTCCCGTGCTTCGCTCGTAACCTCGCTACGCCCGGGGTTAGATTGCTAATTTTTTCGCTACTAAATATTTTTTCTTATTCAAAACGTGCATTGATTTTGTTGTTGATTGGTGAAAAAAAATGATCGATTCAAAATTCAAAAAAACCTCCCGTTCACATAGGAGTCCTCATGTTGAAAGGCCTTTTTACTAATAAGGCAAAAAGGACTGAATCATCCGGATTTCCATTTTTCGAAAATCCCGAAGGGATGAAATTATTATAGAAAAAAGCAAACTCCTTGAATCCAAAAGCCCGAAGGGCTGACATGACTTCGGTGAACATGTCAGCCCTTCGGGCTTTTGGAATGACGCGAAACTGTATGTTCTATAATAATTTCATCCCTTCGGGATTTTAAATGTGTAAACTCTACCAGTTAAAAGACTTGTATACCAATCTTATTCAGGTTTCCGAAAATAATAGACGAATAACCTGCATTAGAATTGGTTATGCCGCTTAACCAATTTCGAAAAATGAAGGATGAGCGGTATAAAAACAGAAACACAAAAATGAAGAGAATCCATCGTTTTTGTCCATTCATTTCCATCTTTGTACCATCTGTTTGTGAAAAATGAGATGTTTTTCAAGAAATTGACAAGATAGAATCCTAGTCACTGATGTAGGATTTTGCTTCATTTCATCTCAACTAATTCAAGCCTTTTAACTAAAAAAGAATAAGCAAAGAACTCTCTTCATGCCCCAAAAGAGATCTGTGTTTATTCTAAAGATTGAAGGCCAATGAAAAAGTTATTTTACAATTTATTGATCTGTTCTGTATTGTTATTGGTGTTCACCGGAACAACAAATGCTCAGACCTATCTTCTAAACGCGGCATCCAACAATACTACTGTGAGCACCTGCGGAGGTACGTTTTATGATTCCGGAGGTTCCGGAGGTAATTATGCGAACAACGAGAATTACACCATAAGCTTTTGTTCCAATGCATCTACATGCATAGTAGCGACTTTCACAGCCTTCAGAACACAAGGCGGAAATGATATCCTTACCGTTTACGACGGACCTAATAATACTTATCCAGTATTGGGAACTTTTTCAGGAAGTACGCTGCCGCCGGCTCTGACTTCTTCCAGTGGTTGTCTCACATTCAAATTTGTTTCCAATGGAAGTAATACACGCAGCGGATGGGCTGTAACACTTTCCTGTGTTTCCTGCAGTGGGAATTACAACATGACCAATGGTCTCACGGTGAATACTTGTTCCGGCCTCTTTTTTGATTCGGGAGGTTCCGGTGGAACTTATGCAAATAACCAGACTTTAGTAGAAACGTTCTGTTCAAACTCAGGAAACTGTCTCATGTTTGTATTTACGTCATTCAATACTCAAGCAGGCAGAGATTCGCTGACAATTTTTGATGGAGCATCTACAGCTGCTACACGAATCGGAGTGTACAGTGGAACAACATTGCCTCCGACAATTATTTCTACCACCGGTTGTCTTACCTTTCGTTTTAAATCAGATGCCAGTACTACGCGAGCAGGTTGGAGCGCGATTATTTCCTGTGTTCCATGTCCGACAGCACCGGCAGGTGTGGCAACCTATACTGCGCCAACAACGGGAATGTTGGGAACGTATGTTGGTTCCAATATGGTTAATACTTGTTCCGGTACATTTACCGATGATGGCGGAACCGGCGGAAACTATTCGAACAATGTAAATGGAATCTATCGTACCTTCTGTCCGGATCAACCCGGCACAGCATTGCGCATGCAGTTCTGGTCTTTTTATACTGATAACACTACCACCTTTGGCATTCCGAATGATTATCTGGAAATTCTAAACGGTGCAACTCAAAATAGCCCTCAATTTAACGGGGGGTCGGCATGGTTTGGCGGACCGGTGAACACTTACCAGGCTTGTATGTCTGTTGGTCTCGGTCCGTATATTTCTACTGATCAAAGCGGATGTATCACAGTTCGTTTTAATTCCAATTCAAGCACGAATCGTGCAGGATGGGTCGCAACTTTCGATTGTGTTCCATATGCAGCAGGACCGAATGGTACAGACAATAGTGACTGCGCCAATTCAACAGGTATTTGTAGTAACCAGGCAATTACGGATGCAAGTACCGGTCCTGGTTTGTCATCAGACCTCTCCGGTGCATGTGTACCAACAGAAAATTATACCAACTGGTATACCATCAAAATTCAATCCGGAGGTAAATTAGGATTCACAATCGCACCGAATACCACTGCTGATGATTATGACTTCGCGCTCTTTGGACCAAACCCAACTTGTGGTTCACTTGGATCCCCGATTCGTTGTTCCTATGCCGGCAATTGGGCAGCCTTTCCAAATACCGGGATGAACTCTGCGTCTAATTTGAGTACAAATACAAATGCCTGCGGAGTGAACAACAGCGGATCCGATAATAGCGAAGATGCCTGTGGTAATGGCTGGACAAATGAACTGGGAGTGACTACAGGGGAAACCTATCAACTCGTAGTAAGTAAATGGAGTCCCGGTGGTAGCGGTTTCTCCTTGAACTGGCTCCTCACCAATGGCGCTTCACTCGATTGTTCTGTAACACCATTGCCAATAGAATTGTTGAGCTTCAGCGCGAAACCGGATAACAGCATGGTGAAACTCAGCTGGACAACCGCGACAGAAACAAACAATGACTATTTCACTATTGAGCGCAGCAAAAATGGAATCGATTTCCAGGCCATCGGAATGGTAGATGGAGCCGGTAATAGTACCCAAACAAAAGTTTATTCAACGATTGATGGTGAACCTTCAAAAGGGTTGTCCTATTACCGATTGAAACAAACAGATTATGACGGAAAATTCAGTTATTCTGAAATTGTTCCGGTTCGCTTTGAATCCAAATCAAATATCTTCATTGTTCAACCCAATCCTGCGAAGGACAATATGGATGTTGTATTCAGTACTGAAACTGAAGGCACAGCCGTAGTGCAGATTTTTAATTCACAGGGGCAGGTTGTATTGTCAAAGAAGGTTGATCTCCACGAAGGAGTAAATCGTCTTCCAATTAGCCTGGATTCCTTTATCAAAGGAGTCTATTTCGTAACTTTGGAGAACGGTTTGGAAATTCAAAAGACTCGATTAGTCAAAGAATAAATTCAGGCCGGATAAATTCTCCCGGCTCGTGAATAAACAACTTCAATATATTCTAAGGATCACATGTTATTATGTGATCCTTTTTGCATTCTGGAGATTTTGCTTTTTTATTTTCAATCAAAGAAACCAGGGTGAATTGGCGCTAACGGAAATTCTTCCGGGATTCCTTCACGGAGCCAGGATGGACCTCTCAGTACTTTCATATCTGCTGGTTCTTCCGGTTTTGTTTTGTCTCTTTCCTTTTCGAAATACAGTTTTCAAAAAGATCAGCTTTGTATATCATCTAATCATCGCTGTGCTGCTGACTTTAATTTGTATCGGCAACATCTTGCTTTTTCATTTTT
This sequence comes from Bacteroidota bacterium, assembly GCA_016720935.1. Classification (NCBI taxonomy): domain Bacteria; kingdom Pseudomonadati; phylum Bacteroidota; species Bacteroidota bacterium. The sequence continues at coordinate 205,483 of JADKJP010000005.1, read as the reverse complement.
GGGGTAGCCTGATTAATTACAGAGCGTTGACTTATCTCTCCGATCCCAAAGAAATATTTGTATCACTAAGCACATTGCAATTGGTCCTGGTGCTACTTACAATCGCGCTTTTGTTGGGATTGCAAATTTTCATTCTCCGGAAATTAAACAATGTGGATCTTGAAGGACAGGTCAAAAATCTGCCGGCAAAAAAGGCGATATTTCTCGTCGGGATGGCGGGATTGCTTATCCTCGGTATCCGTGGAGGATGGCAAATGTTGCCGATGAATGAAAGCCTTGTGTATTATTCCAAAAAACAATTCCTCAACCAGGTCGCGATCAATCCGGTCTGGCATCTCGCATATGATGTTCGTGCAGCCGGACTCACGGATGAAAATCCTTTCGAAACAATGCCCGAAAAAGAAGCGGAGGAAATTCTTAAAAATTTGTATCGTTCAAATGCAGATTCATTTCCAAAAATACTTTCTGTCGAACATCCCAATATTGTCATTTTCATTCTCGAAAGTCATACTGCTGATGTTGTCGCTTCTTTGGGTGGAGAATCTGGAATTTCTCCGGTGATCGAACAACTGATGAGCGAAGGTGTTTCCTTTTCCAATATTTATTCCAGCGGAGCGCGAACGGATCAGGGTATTGTATCAGTATTGAACGGATGGCCGGCAACTCCGTATCATTCGATCATGCGTTCATCTGAGAAATCGGTCAGACTTCCTTCGCTGCCAAAAGTTTTCGAAAAGAACGGTTATACAACTTCATTTTATTACGGAGGAGAAAGTAATTTCTCAAATCTCAATGTCTATTGCATCAATCAGGGTTTTGATGTCATCCTCGAGCAACAGGATTTTGACAAAGCTACTCCTTCAGGAAAATGGGGAATCTTTGATGAACATGTGTTCAACAAACAATTGAGCGATCTCTCCCATGTGAAACAACCTTTTTTCTCGGTGACCATGACGCTGAGCAATCACGAGCCTTTTGATGTACCCGGACCGGTACGTTTTCCCGGAAATGATGAAGCGAATAAATTCAGAAACTCCGCTGCATATACAGACGCGTGTATCGGCGAGTTTTTCAGGAAAGCGAAAAAAGAATCCTGGTACGCGAATACACTCTTCGTCCTCGTTGCCGATCACGGGCATTTGTTACCGAAACACCGGAATGATTTGTATCCAAATAGTCGGCATATTCCGATGCTCTTGTTTGGTGAACCCATCAAACCAGAGTATCGTGGAATCCAGATCACCAAACTGGGAGGACATCAGGATTTACCTGCTACACTTTTACCGCAACTCGGTCTGGATGCAAGTGAATTTCACTGGAGTAAAAATTTAATGGCTCCTGAAGCAACAAACTTCGCTTATTTCCAGATGGAACATGTTCTGGGCTGGATCGAAGAAAAAAACTGGCTCGTGTATTCGTACAATCGAAAAGACCTCATTCTCCAAAGCCCGAATCCCGATAGCACACTCCTGAAACAATCACTCCACCGCGGACAGGCTTTTATTCAGGAGATTTATAGGGAGTATCAGGGGTATTAGTTGTTGGTGGTTGGTGGTTGGTGGTTAGTGTTTAGTGGTTAGTGCTTGGGAGCTGGCGCTTCAATAAAATGCTGTTAACATTTTAATGCCCATTTTCCCAATAAAAAAACTAATACCTAAAACTCGAAGCCCAGAACCTATTCTTCAAGTTTAAACGTCTCCAAAAACTTCGTCGTATAATTTCCATTGCGGAAATCTTCGTTACGCATCAGTTGCTGGTGAAAAGGGATCGTTGTTTTTACGCCTTCAACGACAAATTCGCTTAGCGCGCGTTCCATGGTATTGATCGCTTCTTCGCGCGTTTGTGCGACAGTGATCAGTTTCGCGATCATGGAATCGTAATTGGAAGGAATCACATAGCCCGCGTAAATGTGTGAGTCAACACGTACACCATGTCCGCCTGGAACGTGCAGTGTGGTGATTTTGCCGGGAGATGGACGGAAATTATTGTATGGATCTTCCGCGTTGATGCGGCATTCGATCGCATGGAGATTCGGGAAGTAATTTTTTCCGGTGATTGGAATTCCCGCCGCGATTTTTATTTGCTCCTTGATCAGATCGTAGTTGATGACTTCTTCCGTGATCGGATGTTCTACCTGAATCCGCGTATTCATTTCCATGAAATAGAAATTGCGGTGTTTGTCGACGAGGAATTCTACCGTACCAACACCTTCGTATTTCACAGCGAGTGCGGCGGCGATAGCGGCTTCACCCATTTTTTCCCGCAACTCAGGAGTCATGAAAGGTGAAGGAGTTTCTTCCATCAGTTTTTGGTGACGACGTTGAATTGAACAGTCACGCTCACTGAGGTGACAAGCTTTTCCATATTGGTCACCTGCAATTTGTATTTCGATATGACGTGGTTCTTCGATGTATTTTTCGAGATACATTCCGTCGTTACCAAATGCGGCACCGGCTTCCTGGCGTGCGGATTCCCAGGCTGCTTCAAAATCTTCCGGTTTCCAAACGATACGCATCCCGCGGCCACCACCACCGGCAGTAGCTTTCAGGATAATCGGGTAACCGATTTGTTTGGCGATTTTCAATCCTGTTTTGAGATCAGAAAGTAGTCCGTCGCTTCCCGGAATAGTAGGGACACCGGCTTTTTTCATTGTCTCCTTTGCATTTGATTTATCTCCCATCTGATCGATCTGATCAGGAGTGGCTCCGATAAATTTCACTCCGTGCTCGGCACAAATCGCGCTGAACTTGGAATTCTCAGAGAGAAAACCATAGCCCGGATGGATGGCATCCGCATTGGTAATTTCCGCTGCGGCCATTATTCTCGGGATATTGAGATAAGAATCACGACTCGGTGGCGGGCCAATGCACACCGCTTCATCCGCGAAACGAACATGCAAACTTTCCCTGTCGGCTGTACTGTATACTGCAACCGTACTGATGCCCATTTCCTTACAGGTACGGATAATGCGGAGTGCAATCTCGCCACGATTGGCGATCAATATCTTTTTAAACATAGTAAATCAGGATTCTAAAACATTTCCGGAATGCTGGTCCGGAGCAATGAATGATGCTAATCGATTGAACCGGCTCAGGAAGGATCTACCAGGAATAATGGCTGATCGTATTCTACAGGAGTTGCATTGTCGACCAAAACCTTTACGATGCGTCCGCCGATTTCAGATTCGATTTCATTGAACAATTTCATCGCTTCAATGATGCACAGCACTTTTCCCGGCTTGATTTCATCTCCAACATTTACAAATACCGGTTTGTCGGGAGATGGTGTACGATAAAACGTACCGATCATCGGAGACTTGATGGTGATGTAATTTGATTCTTCGGCATTTTTTGCTTTTTCAGCAGGTGGTGCCGCGACAGGAGCCGGTGCAGCAGCAGCCGGTGTATGAACCGGTGCATGAACAACATGGTGAGCGGGTGCAGCCGGAGCGGCATGCATTACTGCGCCATGAGTAGTCTTGATAGTAATTTTGAAATCCTTCTGTTCAAGACTGACTTCACTCACACCGCTACTCTGGACAAATTTGATGAGACTTTCAATGTCTTTGAGGTTCATAGATTCTACGCTGGGTTGTGGTTGAGGCTTAGTAGCCGGAGTTTTTTTCTGCTTCATGTGTGGTGGTTGAGTACCCATTCCATTTCCCGATGGTTGGAATCGGGGAAAGGAATTCAAACCTACGTTAAATTCCAAAAAGAGGCAAAAATACCTGCCGAAAAACCACTAAAAAGCTGGATAATTTTAAGCTGAAAATTAAAGGAGATTATTAAAATAATGATAGTTAAATGATTAATAAATCAGTAAAATGACAACTAAAGATTGATTATTGAAAAGATAAAAGGCGAAAAGGTGGTATTAATGGAGGGAAATGATTTTATTGGGATTTGGGATTTGGGTACCAGGTACCAAGTACCAGGACTTGATTTGAAATATGTCGCTGCTATCTCCAACCAATCAAATCAGAAAAAAATAACTGAACCTCAACCCCAAAAAACTTCGAACCAAAAAAAAATTTCAAACCTCAAACCTCAAACCCGGAACCCGGAACTCAGAACCCGAAACCAAATTAAACTCCCCACTTCACCCAAACACTCCCCCAGGTAAATCCTCCGCCGAAGGCCGCAAGGATAAGGTTGTCTCCTTTATTTAATTGTTTCTCGTAATCAACCAGACAAAGCGGAATGGTACCGCTGGTTGTATTTCCGTATTTCTCAATATTCAGCATGACTTTTTCAGGGCCGACACCCATTCTTCTTGCAGTCGCATCAATGATACGTTTGTTGGCCTGATGCGGAACCAACCATGCAACATCTTCCGCTTTCAGATTATTTTTCTCCATTATTTCTGCGGAGACATCAGCCATGCTTGTCACAGCCGCTTTGAAAACCGGCTGACCATCCTGGAAAACGTAGTGTTCTTTTGCGTCAATGGTTTTATGGGACGGTGGCTTCACAGAACCTCCGGCTTTTTGATGAAGGTATACTCGTCCGGATCCGTCACTGCGAAGAATTGAATCCCGTATACCAAATCCTTCCGTATTCGGTTCAAGTAAAACGGCACCTGCGCCATCACCAAAAAGTACACAGGTTGTGCGATCTGTGTAGTCGACGATGCTTGACATCTTGTCCGCACCTACAACAACAACTTTTTTGTATTGGCCTGATTCAATAAACTTGGAACCGGTTACAAGCGCATACAGGAATCCTGAACAAGCGGCGGAAATATCATAACCGAAAGCGTTTTTTGCTCCGATCTTGTCGCAAACAATATTCGCCGTAGCAGGGAAAACGAAATCAGGAGTGGTAGTGGCACAAATCAACAATTCAATTTCAGAAGCATCGATTCCTCTTTTCCGGAGCATTTCTTTAACGGCCGGAGCAGCAAGGTCTGAAGTGCCAAGGCCCTCACCTTTCAATATTCTTCTTTCCTTAATTCCAGTGCGTGAGGTGATCCACTCGTCGGTAGTATCCACCATCTTTTCCAATTCAGCATTGGTGAGTACATAGTCCGGAACGTAGCCGCCAATAGCGGTAATAGCTGCAGTGATTTTGGACATACTTTAAAATTGAGGAGCAAATTTAGTATAATTTGTGAATGTGAAGGAGTACAGGAAATATGAAGAAATGGACCGATAATGCCTTTAACATCTGAGAAAACTCTCTGAGAGAACCGGGAAATAGATGTGAGAGGGATTAATTCAAAACATTATTTCAGTCATGAATTTTTTACCTTTGGAATACATCTTAGCCATTATGAAAACAAAATTCTATCTTCTTCTAGCGCTTCCAATGCTGCTGATTTTGACAACGGTTAGCCGGGCACAACCCTTATCCGGAGCTTATTCTATCGATGGTTCTCTTCCAACTTCCGGAACAAATTTCCAGTCGTTCAATGATTTTGCAACGCGCCTGAGTACAGATGGAGTTTCAGGTGATGTTGTAGCCAATGTAAATTCTTCCATTGCTTATACAGAACAAGTGACCTTTCATACTATTCCGGGCGCAGGTCCTACAGCAACAGTTACTATTGAAGGCAATCTAGCTACCCTTCAAGCGGCAACTACAACTACGGATCGACACATTATTCGTTTGGAAGATGTTTCCTGGATGACGATTCGTGGAATGAGTATTATTTATGATCCGTCGTCGACCGGAGGTTTTTACGGAATCCAGATATATAATTCAGGAAGTCATTTAAGTATTCTGAACAATACCATCCTGATGAATTCAACCAGCACTTTGCACGGAGGAATTGTCGCTTCCGGTTCAACAACCAGCATTCTGGACCCGGGAAATTTTGACAACATTTTAATTGCCGAAAATAATATTACGAGCGGAGGTTATGGTATTTCAGTATATGGCGACGCGGCGAGTCTTGCAACTCAAATAGAAATAGCCAATAACTACATTGCTGATTTCGCTGACAATGGAATTTATATCCGTGAAACTGACGGCGTTCATATCACCGGAAATCTATTGGAAAAGATCGCCAACATTATTTCTTCTGCGAATGCTATACAGATCGCGCAAAACGCGAATATTAACGCGGTCATAGAGAACAATAAATTTCATATCCTTCAGCAAAACAACGGTACACAAACCCTTCGTGGTATTTATCTTTTCAATGGAACCGGTCACCGGGTTTTTAATAATGAGATTTCTGCAAGCGCGCTGACTACCGGAAATTTTACCGGCATAGAAATCCGCACTTCAGCGACCGCTCCTGAAATTTGTTTCAATGTGATTTCCGGTGACGATGCAGCTACTGCTACGGGAAACTTCATCGGTATCAGTGAGGAACTTTCGAATACCAATAGTGTTTTGAAAAATAACCTGATCAGCATTACAAAACCCGGTACTGGTACTCGTGCGGCATTGAAACTCGGCGCTACTTCAACAGTGACTACCGTGCTTCAAAGCAATTACAATGACTTCTGGGTTCCTTCCGGGAATGTAGCGGTCAAAGGCACTACGAATCCGACAATCTATCAAACTCTCGCCGACTGGCAGAGTGCCAGTACACAGGATGCAAACAGTGTTTCGATTGCACCTCTGTTTACATCTCCATCGTTTTTGCTTCCCACCAATCCTGTTTTAAATAATCAAGGTACACCTATCAGTTGGATTGCTTCGGATATAGATGGAAATCCACGGGATCCAAGTACTCCGGATATCGGAGCGTATGAATATTTTGTTTCCGGTATCGAATTGACACATGCTCCTTTACAGGCAGTGATTTCTCCAAATCCTACAGCAGGGAAAATCCGGATTTCTTATTCGGAGAAGATAGATGGAGAAGTTTTCTGTAAGCTTTACGATTACCTGGGAAGAATTCAATTAACAAAAACTGTGAATGGATCCGGGACAATCGATTTTGAACTGGACGATGTGGCTGCAGGAATATATCTGCTTGAAATCAGCAGCCGGGGAAAAAACAGAAGTTTCCGTGTTTTAAAAACACAGTAATTAATCGGAAATGTTTTTTTGGATTGTATTCTGAATAAATATTCAGGAAACGGTTTCTTTGGAAAAAGCTGCGGCAATCTTGGAAGATAATTTCGCTTCCACCACATCCCTGGAAAGAACAATCATGTTTTTAATGGCTTTCGCTTTGCTGATTCCGTGAGCGATAATCACACTGCCATTGACACCCAAAACAGGTGTTCCACCGTAATCTTCGTAATCAAAACGATCAAAGTAAGCGTCTTTAATCCCACGTTTCTTGATCATGGAATAAAATGATTCCGCTTCTTTCAAAATAACATTTCCGGTGAAGCCGTCGCATACAATAACGTCCGCTTTGTTATTGAACAAATCTCTTCCTTCCACGTTTCCGACAAAACGGATTTCTTTCATTTCTTTAATCAGCTGATGCGTTTCTTTCACCAGGAGATTTCCTTTTTCTTCTTCTTCACCAATACTCATCAATCCGACAGAAGGGGAAGCGATGTGCAGAATGTTCTGAGCATAAATTGAACCCAGTAAAGCAAATTGTTGTAACACTTCCGGTTTGCAATCCGCATTTACACCGACATCCAAAATGAGACCCCAGCCACCATTTTCTTTTGGAAGGAGGGAAGCGATAGCCGGACGAAGAATTCCCGGAATAGCTTTCACAGTGAACATAGAACCCACCAACATGGCACCGGTATTTCCGGCGGAGGCGAAAGAATCAATCTTTCCTTCTTTCAGGAGATGAAAGCCAACAGTAATACTGGAATTTTGTTTTTGCTGAAAAGCTTTGGTCGGATGATCCGACATGGAAATGACTTCCGTAGTGTGTACAATTTCAAAAACATCGGCAGGAACCTGTTCCCGTTCCAAAATCGGTAACATCGCCGAACGATCGCCGATGAGTACAAGTTTTACTTCGGAAGGAAGTTCTTTCCAGGCCTGGATTGCTCCAAGAAGCGTTTGCTCCGGTGCAAAATCACCACCCATAATATCAACACCAAGTCTCATGCTGTTTTGCCAGGGAAATGTTAAGCTATTGAAAGATACATAATGAATAAAAAGCAGCTGACATACAGTTCAAAGAACTTGTCAACTGCTTTGTGTCAAATAAGTGGAAGAACGCTTAAGCGTTGGTCTCTTTTTCCATTACCACTTTGCCCTTGTAGTACAATTTTCCTTCGTACCAATGAGCGCGGTGAAACAAATGCGGCTGTCCTGTAGTCGGATCAGTAGCTACGGTCGGCACTTCGGCTTTCCAATGTGTTCTTCTCTTATCTCTGCGTGATTTCGAGTGTCGGTGTTTCGGATTTGGCATTTTATGTTGGTATTAAATGATTTTAGATTTTAGATTGGTGATTTTAGATTGTGATCTCTTCAATCGCATATGCATTGGTTGTAGGGCTAACTGGTCCTTCTTCTGCTACATTTCACCTTCGTCCCCCGTCCCCCGTCCCCCGTCCCTCGTCCCTATTTAATTCAGATTAATTCCCTTCAATCCTTCCCATCTCGGATCCACCGGTGGTTTCTCCTCCTGATCTTCGTGGAGAAGATGTTTCTCCAGTTCTTTCAATACTTCCGGATCACAGTCAGGATTTCCGTTTTCATCTTCGTGAACATTCCGGATCGGAATGATTACGCTGATGTATTCGTAAATGAACTGAGCGATATCCAGCTCATGTTCACGATTTGAAATGACGATCACATCTTCCGCTTCTTCGCCTGCTTCTTCTCCTAATTTTACAATCAGTTCATTGAAGCACTGAATGTCGAGATCAAGATCTTCCAGACAACGATCGCATTGTACTGTTACTGTTCCTTCAATTGTAAAGTCGAGTAAAAGTATGTTCTCTTTTTTTTCAAGAACAACCAATACATCCACCTGTCCTTTTTGAACAATAGAATTTTCAAATCCCTGAAAGAACGAATCCTTTACTTCAAATTGAAATTCATATTCGCCCTTACCCAGACTACCAAAATTGATCACAAATTCTCGTGAGCCGCTCATGAATCCATCCTCCGCAAATAAAGGGGGACAAAGGTAAAAAAAAATGCCTTCAGGTCAAGATTTAGGATGATTGAATCTTCATTGCCAGCAGAATACATGGGAAATTTGGGCATTTAACCGACTTGTTGGAATAATCAGAACCCTTAAAGCCTTGCCTTTTTTAATATATATTTGATAATCAATATTATAACTCACAATCTATGTTACCATTTTCTCATTATTTATGGGCAAATGGAGGAGGATTGCCCTTTTTTGCCCCAGTCTTGCTACCTTCGTGAACACAATCGTTAAAAGTGTTCAAAAAAGCCGGCAAATACCTTTTTTATCCATTTCAGTGGATCTGGCGTTCCCTCTTTTTTATCAATGCGGTAATCACTTTTTTCATTTTTTTCCCTGTTTTCTATGTTTTACTCCGGAGCCGGAAATGGTTTGGTTTAGTCTTCAGAATCAAGAAGATATGGGCTCACTGCATAATTTGGCCTGTTTTTATCTTCTATAAAATCGAAAGAAGATCGGAATTACTTAAGGATCAGGCGTATGTGTTCTGTCCGAACCATACTTCCTACCTCGATATCATGCTTATATATATAAGTATACCCTGTTATTTCCATACGATGGGAAAAGCGGAATTGAGACGGGTACCTTTATTTCGTCACTTCTTTGACCGAATGAATATCCCGGTCAACAGAAAAAGCAGGGTGGATTCACATCGGGCATTCCTCAGAGCCTGCAGTGATATGGATAAAAAAATCAGCATTACTCTTTTTCCGGAAGGTACCATTCATCACAATGGACCGGTGATGGGTCGTTTTAAAAATGGTCCTTTCCGTTTGGCCATTGAAAAACAAGTTCCCATTGTTCCGGTAACATTCATGGATAACTGGGTGCTTCTTCCCGATGATTATTTCAACCGTGTGGGCCATCCCGGGATCGCGCGCGTAATCATTCATGAACCAATAGAAACAAAAGGACTTACCGAAGCCGACATCGAAACTCTGAAAGCAAAAGTATACGAAGTAATTGATGCTCCGCTGAGGGAGAAATATCCCGGTTGGTTTAACAAACCTAAACTGAAATGATGCTTTTTATAGAGTAGAATATGTAGTGATTTATAAAAACAAAAAACCCCCTGATGTCATCAAGGGGTTTTTTGTTTAGAAGAAAATTGATCAGCAATATTCTTCAAATGCGGCTTTCAGATTTTCCGCGATCATTTCAGCGGAACGTCCTTCGATATGATGACGCTCGAGGAAATGAACCAGTTTGCCATCTTTGAAAAGAGCAATTGCGGGTGATGATGGAGGATAAGGCAGGGTGTATTTTCTTGCCTGTGCAGTCGCTTCCATATCTTGTCCGGCGAAAACTGTTGCAAGTTTTTCCGGGTGTTTAGGACTGGTAAGTGACAATTTTACACCAGGTCTTGCTGTACCTGCTGCACAACCACAAACGCTATTTAACACCAATAACAAGGTTCCCTTGCTGTTTGGGATGACTTCATCAACTTTTTCGGGTGTTTTTAATTCTTCAAAACCGACAGTAGTCAGTTCTTGTCTCATTGGAGCGCAGATATATTCGGGATAGGGCATTGTTAATGATTTATAAGGTTAATTCATTGCAAAATTACGATGAAAAACGCTGAAATGGACAGTTTTTTTTAAAGGCCTTTTTTTCAATTTTTTCACAGTTTTTCACAGAAATCCAGTCCGGAAAAAGCCGCATTTCTTACAGTTGACAGATTCGGCCCGCTTTGTAGCAACGCTCCGTCCGCTTCGGGGCTACTTTGCTAATGTTGAGAAAATGAACCATCATGTTGAAAGTCATCCCCCGTATTTTTATCCTGACCACACTTGTCCAGCTGGCATCTTTCGGATTAAAAGCCCAGAATGTTCTGGATAACAAAGTTTACAGAGTTACTGCAATTCAACGCGGAAACAACTCCATCACGAGTATGTCGAATTACGCGGAAGTAATTCCTCCGCTTAGCATTTATATCCCCAATGCCTTTACTCCCAATGGAGATGGTTTAAACGATGCATTCGGAGTGAAAGGAGAAGGAATCAGGAATTATCATTTGTATGTCTACAATCGTTGGGGAGAAGTAGTCTTTGAATCAACCAATCCAAAACTACAATGGGATGGCAACTATGCCGGAAATCCTGTTGAACAAGGAGTATATGTGTATCAGGTTTTCGCTGCCGGACTTGGAAAGAATTCCAGAACAGGCTCTGTTACATTAGTAAGATAATTTTCCACGGGCCCCCACTCGCTCACAATACAAGCAGAACATATGTTCTGCTTTTTTTTATTGTTAAAACCCTTCTTTAATTCAAGCCTTACACAGGAACAATGTGAGTAAGTTTCTCTTTTCATTTTTTCAGGATGACGGTTTTTTATTCTTTATTTCTATTTTTACAGGCAAATACTATTTTTTATGAGCTCTGCAAACAGATATCCTGTAATCATGCTAATCGATGATAACGAACTGGATAATTTCATCAATAAAAAGCTCCTGGAGAACGAACATTTCGCGTCAACAATTCTGATCCATCAATCCGCTATTAATGCTCTTGAGGATTTGAAAAAGAAATCAGCGACTCCTGCTGAATTGCCACATGTAATATTTTTGGATATCATGATGCCGGGAATGGATGGTTTTGGTTTTCTTGAAGAATTTGGAAAGCTTCCGGATGCTGTAAAAAAGCAATCAAAAATTGTAATGCTTTCAACTTCCGAGAGTTTTAAAGACCTTAACAGAGCAAATCAAAGCCGTTACGTTTACAAATTTCTCAATAAGCCATTAAATAAAGCGGTACTTGAGGCCATCAATGTTTGAAGGGATAAATTTTCGGAGTATATTTGACTCTCTTTCCCGGTCAGATGGCAGACAAAAAATTTTCATTTGAAAATGTTCTTCTTGTTGACGACAGTGAAATTGACGTCCTTGTCAATCGCCGTCTCATGGAACTTACTGCCTTTGCGTCACGGGTTACAGTGACCAGTTCGGGTGAAGAAGGATTGCATTATTTAAGAGAAGAATGCAGCAACACCGAACAGACCCCCGAGTGGATTTTTCTTGACATGCATCTTCCGATGATGAGCGGATATGATTTTATCGAAGAGTTTAAATCACTTCCTGATCATATTCGTTCCAAATCCAAAATAATTATTCTTTCTGTTTTCAATAAACCGGAACAGCTGAAAAAAGTTTTTGAAAATTCTTTTGTTGTCGGTCAGCTTGACAAACCATTAACGCAACAAGCGCTTCATGAAATTGCCGCGAATGGAATCAATAAATTCAGCGTTTCTTCCTGAAAAATTCTTTCACCAGTTCCGCACATTCGTTTTCCATAATTCCGCCAATCAGTTTTGTTTTTGGATGCAGTATTTCTTTGGAGGTTTTTAAAAATCCCCGTTTCGGATCAGAAGCACCGTATACAATTGTTCCAATCTGAGTCCAGAAACTTGCTCCTGCGCACATCACACAAGGTTCTAGTGTGACATATAAAGTACATTCAGAAAGATATTTTCCTCCAAGAAAGTTTGAAGCAGCTGTGAATGCCTGCATCTCCGCATGCGCGGTGGAATCATTCAACTGTTCGCTGAGATTGTGACCACGGCCAATGATTCGGTTTTGACAAACCACCACAGCCCCCACCGGGACTTCGTCGATTTTTAATGCAAGAAGAGCTTCCTTGTAAGCTTCTTTCATAAACTGTTGATGCAATGGATCCATGAGGCTGAAAATACAAATTAATTATAGGTGTACCCCAACATAATTGACTACATTGACCGGTAGTCGGAATGTCAGGGAGATCCCAGTCGCGTGATGATTGCGTTTTTGCAGAATTGATTATTCATTATTTTCAGGATTTCATATGGATCAATAAACAAAAAGTCCATGATAATTATCAGGAAAAATATTTATATTGCTTTAATTTTCAATGAATAAAACTATGCAATTATTGTGCATGACAAAATCATAGAATACCTTTGTTTACTCGTTTTCTTTCGACTTTATTATCAAACCACCTAAAAAACATAATCAATGAAAACACTACACATGAAAAAAATCGCATTAACTGTTGCCATGGGATTGGCGACAACTATTTATGTATCCGCTCAGGGATTTAATGTCGGCGTAAATGTTGGCTATGGACTCGGAGCAGGTAATTCTGTTATTGGAGTAAATCAAACTGCATCCACCAGCGAAAATGTAAAAGGTTCTTATGGACAAGGTTTAAATTTCGGATTGAATCTGAATTACATGTTCAGTGAAAATGTTGGCGCTGATCTTGGATTTGGATTTTTGATGGGAAAAGAATTTACCATTACCGATAATTCTACCACAGGTTCTACAGGGGATATGAAAATCAAAGGTAGCATGATGCGTATAATGCCCGGAATTAAAGTTTCCGCAGGCGATGATAAATCAATGAGCCCTTATGGAAGATTTGGTCTTGTTGTTGGTGTTGGCGGAAAAATTAAAGAAAAAGACACCTACACTGGAGCAGGATTTTCCGGTACATACGAATATGAATATTCCGGCGGAAGCTCCTTCGGATGGTATGGCGCTTTCGGTATTGGTTTTGAACTGAGTGATAAAATTAAACTGAACACTGAGTTGATCTCCATCAACCAAACTTACGGTCCTGATAAAGCTGAGAATACAGCGCGCAGTGACGGACAAACTCTTGATCCTGCGATCACTCTTGATGACAGCGATGTTGCATCTAATCCAAATACCGGATTGAAACATTATGTTCCATTCGGAAGCATCGGCCTCAATGTTGGAATTCAAATCGGATTCTGATTTCAATAACTGAAAAACAGAACGGGAGGCCTCCCAAGGGCCTCCCGTTTTTTTATACCTCCCGCGAAATATTTCTACCTTCGCTCTATAAATCATTATTTTATATGTTACGTACCCATACCTGCGGCGAATTAACGCTTGCAAACACCGGAAAATCAGTAATTCTCTGTGGCTGGCTGCAGCGTTCCCGTGATCTGGGAGGAATGACATTCATCGACCTGCGCGATCGCTATGGTATTACTCAGTTGGTTTTCAATATGGAAACCAATGCCGCTTTGTGTGAGTCCGCCCGGAAAATGGGACGGGAATTTGTGATTCGTGTAAAAGGAACGGTAACAGAACGCAGTAACAAGAACGCGAAAATGTCGACAGGTGACATTGAAATACTTGTCGACTCCTTCGAAATTTTAAACGAAGCCAAAACTCCTCCTTTCACCATTGAAGAAAACACAGATGGTGGTGAAGACCTGAGAATGAAATACCGTTACCTCGACATCCGTCGTTCACCTGTGAAGGAAGCGCTCCTGCTTCGTGCAAGAGTCGCGGCAGAAACAAGAAATTATCTGAACAAAGAAAGTTTTGTAGAAATCGAAACTCCGGTCCTGATCAAATCCACTCCTGAAGGCGCACGTGATTTTGTTGTCCCTTCACGGATGAACCCAGGTGAGTTTTATGCCCTGCCACAATCACCGCAAACATTCAAACAGCTGCTGATGGTTGCGGGTATCGATAAATACTATCAGATAGTAAAGTGTTTCCGTGACGAAGATCTGCGAGCTGATCGTCAACCGGAATTCACTCAGATCGACTGTGAAATGAGTTTTATCGAACAGGAAGATATTCTCAATACTTTCGAAGGACTTGTACGTCATCTTTTCGATACTGTAAAAAACCACAACATCGGCGATCTTCCTCGAATCACTTATGCGGAAGCTATGCGGGATTATGGAAACGATAAACCGGATATCCGTTTTGGAATGAAGCTTATCGATTTCACAAAACTTACCAAAGGAAAAAACTTTAAAGTGTTCGATGATGCTGAAACCATACTCGCCATTTGCGCGAAAGGTTGCGCGGAATATACCCGTAAGCAAATCGACGAACTAACAGAATGGGTGAAACGCCCGCAGATCGGTGCGACAGGTTTAGTCTATGCCCGTTACAATAACGACGGAAGCATCAAGTCTTCTGTAGATAAATTTTATTCTCCCGAAGATTTAAAGCAATGGATGGAAACATGCCAGGCAGAAGCGGGTGATCTTGTTTTGATTCTTGCCGGCCAGGAACAGAAGACCAGGAAAGCAATGAGCGAGCTCCGCCTCGAAATGGGAAACCGTTTGGATCTCAGAAAAAAAGACGATTACCGTGCACTTTGGGTGTTGGACTTTCCTTTACTCGAATGGAGCGAGGAAACTTCCCGCTGGCACGCGATGCATCATCCCTTTACATCTCCAAAACCGGAAGACATTACTTTGCTGAGCAGTGACCCGGGAAATGTCAGGGCGAATGCCTACGACATGGTGATCAATGGTGTTGAAGTTGGCGGAGGCTCGATTCGGATATTCAATAAAGAATTGCAACAGAAAATGTTCGCAATTCTGGGCTTCACTCCGGAAGATGCGCAGGCGCAGTTTGGCTTTTTAATGAATGCATTCGAATTTGGCGCTCCTCCTCATGGCGGAATCGCCTTCGGTTTCGACAGGTTGTGTTCTCTGTTTGGTGGCGCTGATTCCATCCGTGATTATATCGCGTTCCCAAAAAACAATGCCGGAAGGGATGTCATGATTGATTCTCCGGCCGCGATTTCACAGGAGCAGCTGAAGGAACTTCAGATCAGTGTGCAGAAATCCTGAAATCTTTAAGGTATTCTCCGGATTCCGGAACGGCTTTAAAATGCGGTTCCGGAATTTTTTTTCCTATCCTCCTTCGGAGATGAACTGCCCGTTCCATTAAGTCAATTCGGAAGATCGAAAAAAATATTTTTAGAATTCCAAAATAGCCAAAAACCAGGCACGTTATTCTGCGAATTTCTTGTTTACATTTTCTATTCTATCCTTACATTTAATCCCACATCCTCATTTCTTCAAACCTATGAAACGCACTCGTTTCCTGCTCAGCCTGCTCGGCCTGTTTTTGTTTTCTTGTTTTTCACGGAATGAAATCCGTATTGCAAACCGCAACTTTGGCGATGAAATAGAACAACAGCAAAACCTGATTTTTACTTTTGATAAAGATCTCGTACCTGATTCATTGCTCAACAACTGGGACACGATTCCCTATGTAAACTTTTCACCTGCAGTGAAAGGAAAATTCAAATGGAACACCGTTCGTGAACTTGTGTTTTCTCCTGCTGTGGGTTTTCGTCCTTCGACAGATTATTCCGCGGAATTATCGGATCACCTTTTGCGTTACACGCGCATGAAATACCGTCTGGAAAACGGTAAGCCTCTTTCTTTTCATACACCTTACCTGAAATTGCAGGAAGTGAAAGGGTATTGGGCGCTCTCTGAAAAGATTCCCGGCCAGGCAGCTTTGAAACTTACTCTTGACTTCAATTATCCTGTGGACCCGGCTAGTACAGCAAAACTCATGAGCTTGCTTGTCGACAATAAACCTGTCGCTTATGAAATTATAACCAGTGCCGTTTCATCTACATTGACAGCCAGAGTGGATGGCTTCAACCGCGATTCTCTTGGAGTTGTGCAGCTCCGTGTTGAAATTGAAAAAGGACTAAAATGCGTTGAAAGCGAGTTTCTCACAAAAGAGAAAACCCAAATTGCGACACTCATTCCTTCACCTGAGAAACTGGAAATCACCCAGGCTTTAAGTGAATACGAAGGAACACAGGGAATGATCCATGTTTATACTACACAATCAGTTGATCCGGAAAATATTGATCAGTTCATCAAACTGAATCCGAAAGTTCCATTTGTTGTCGAAGTTTCAGAGAATGGTTTTTACCTGAAAGGAGTCTTCACCGGAGGAACTTCCTATCAGCTCGATATCTCCAATCAATTAAAAGGTTCTCTTGGTGGAACCATGGAAAAAAATTATTCTGTCCAGGTTCCATTTGGCGAAATGGAACCGACAATCGCGTTTGTAAATACAAAGGGAATTTATCTTTCCACAAAAAGTTCACGGAATGTCGCATTGCAAATTTCAAGTATTCCTAAAGTGGAGGTGAAGGTTTGGAAAGTGTATGAAAACAATATCCTCCACTATTTACGTCAGGGCCGGAATACGGATTACTGGTATGATGATGAGGGCGAATACAATTCCAATGGAGACTACACGTATAACACCTATGATCTTGACTATTTCGGAAATGAAATCTACCAGCGAACTTATGAATCCAAGGATCTGGCAAGACAAAATGGTGTACAGCTGCTCAATCTGAATTTTGACAATCTGGGAGCATTTAAGGGAATTTATCTTGTTCGTGTTGCTTCATCGGAAAAACAATGGCAGAATGCGACCAAGCTGGTGTCCATTTCAGATATCGGAATGATTGTAAAGCAAAGCGATGATGATATGCTAGTTTTCGCCAACTCAATCAAGACGACTGAACCTTTGTCAGGGGCGACAATTGCCCTGATCAGCTCCAACAACCAAACCCTGATGACGGCCACGACCAATTCGGATGGTGTCGCGGCATTTAGTAAAATCAAATCCAAAGGTGCGGATTTCAGAGTGAGCATGGTTACCGCCAAATTTGATAATGATTTCAATTACATCACTTTCTCGGATTCGCGTGTAAACAACTCGCGCTATGATGTTGGCGGACGTCGTGCTGACGAAACAGGCATGATGGCTTTCCTGTATGGAGACCGTGATATTTATCGTCCGGGCGAAACAATACATCTGAATACAATTGTACGTACAGAGCAATGGGAAAATGTGAGCAAAGTTCCTGTACGTGTTACAGTACTCATGCCAAATGGAAGGGAACTCAAAAGTATCCGTGGAACATTGAACCAGCAGGGAGCCCTGGAATCCTCTTTTGAATTGCCCGCAGCAGCAATTACCGGGAATTATGTCGTGGAAGTATTTACATCCAATGATGTATTGCTTACTTCCGAATACATCAGTGTAGAAGAATTTCTACCCGACAGGATTGATGTGAAGGTGAATATGAGCAAGGAAGATTTGAAACCCGGCGATAGTCTGAAAGTGAATCTCGCGGCAGTGAACCTGTTTGGCCCGCCCGCCGCCGGAAGAAAATACGAAATGCAATTCACGGTACAGCGTAAACAATTTGTAGCGAAGGATTTTCCCGGGTACGCTTTTGATATTCATACCGAAAATAAAGTTCCACTTTCCGCCAATGACGTTCGCGAAGGAAAAACCGATGAAAAAGGACTGGCTTCGGAATATTTTAAAGCAAACGAAGAATGGACCGATGAAGGCTTGTTGAATACAAAGGTTTTCACAACAGTCTTTGATGAAACAGGAAGACCGGTGAATCGGGTTAAAAATTTCAATATCTACACGCAGGATGTTTTTTATGGAATGAAGCTCAGTGATTATTATACAACACGTGGAGAATCCATGCGTGTTCCGATGATCGCCACAGATAAAAACGGAAAGGGAATAGCCGCTCCGGTGGAAATTCAGGTGGTAAAATACGACTGGTACAGCGTAATCGAAAAAGATGAATACGGCGGTCGCTATCGGTACATTTCAAAAAAGCGCGAAATACTCCAGACCCAACGTACTGTCAATTTCGCGGCGGGTGGTTATGATTTTGTTTACACGCCAAATGAATCCGGCGAATATGAAATACGCCTTTCCCGTCCGGGCTCCGGACGTTATGTCGCAGTGAACTTTTATTCTTTTGGATGGGGATATACTACTAATACTTCCTTCCAGGTGAACACGGAAGGTCAGGTGGATATCCAGGCGGATAAAAGCAAATACACCATCGGTGACAAGGCGCATATTCTTTTCAAAGCACCATTCAATGGTAAATTACTGGTGACAATTGAATGTGATAAAGTGATTGAATACCGATACCTGACGACTGATAAGAAAGCAGCTGTTCTGGACATTCCTGTGAAAGAGAGTTATATGCCAAATGTGTATATCACCGCTACTTTATTCCGGAGTCTGGATGATGGATCCATTCCACTAACAGTTGGTCATGGATTTTTACCATTGCTTGTTGAAAAAGAAGGAAGCAGACTGCCCGTGACGATCGTAGCGGAGGAGAAATCAAGAAGCAAAACAAAGCAAACCATCAAAGTCAAAACACTGCCGAAACAAGATGTCGAAGTCACACTGGCGGTGGTGGATGAAGGAATTCTTGCACTCAAAAATTATAAAACCCCTGATCCGCATGGATTCTTTTATCAGAAAAAAGCTTTGCTTGTCAATGCCTATGATGTTTATCCCAACCTTTTACCGGATTTGAAATTGAACCGTTCAAGTAGTGGAGGAGACGGGTCCGGAGATTTTGACATGTCGAAACGTGTCAATCCGTTAAACAACAAACGAGTGAAACTGGTGGCTTTGTGGAGTGGGATTTTGCATACAAATGCTGCAGGTGAAGCTCAGTATACTATTGATATTCCTCAGTTCAGCGGTGATCTCCGGATTATGGCTTGTGTATATAAAGACAAATCATTCGGAAGCGCGGATAAACACATGAAAGTCGCTGATCCGATTGTTATCAGTCCGTCAATGCCACGCTTCCTTTCTCCAAAAGATACTTTACGTATGCCTGTGACCATCACCAATACAACGGGAAAACAAGCCGAAGCGATTGCAAAAATCCAGTTGAACGGTCCTTTGAAAATTGTTGGAGAGAGTCAGCAGAAAGTGACCATTAACGCGAATGCCGAACAACGAGTCATTTTCCGTATTGTCGCAGATGCTGCGATTGGTGAAGCAGGAATAAAAGTGGATGTTACCGCGTTCAATGAATCGTTCAGCGACAAAACCGACATCACGGTCAGGCCGGTTACATCATTAATTAAAATCAGTGACTCCGGAGAGCTTACCGGAACCCAAACCATCGATTTGAAAAATAATTTTATTCCGGCAACTGCTTCCGCGAAGCTTGTAATCAGCCAGAATCCTTTGGTGCAATTTACAAGACCACTTTCTTACCTTATCAGTTATCCATATGGTTGTATTGAACAGACAACCTCCACAGCTTTTCCGCAGATTTATTATGCTGATCTGGTGAAAAACATGAAATATGGAAGTATGCGCGATCAGAATCCGTCATCAAATGTTCAGAAAGCGATCCATAAACTGCAAGGTATGCAATTGTATAATGGTTCATTGAGTTATTGGCCGGGAGGTAATGATGAAACCTGGTGGGGAACAAATTATGCGATTCACTTCTTGTGTGAATCACGTAAAGCAGGTTATGAAGTAAACGACCTCACCATACAGCGTGCACTTGCTTACATGGCAAATAAAGTGAAAGAACGTTCAATGTATGACGACTATGGTTATTATGACGAAAGAGGGGGATACAAGGTCCGTAAGATCTTCGCGAAGGAGAATATCTACTCCCTTTATCTCATGGCTTTGTATGGCAAGGCAGACATCTCTTCGATGAATTATTTCAAATCGAATGCACAGGATTTATGCCTGGATAGCCGTTACATGTTAGCTTGTACTTATCTCGCTTTGGGTGACCGTAAAAGTTTTGCAGCTTTGATACCTGCTGCTTTCCAGGGTGAACAATCGAAACGATCATTTGGTGGAAGCTTCTATTCCTATTTGCGTGATGAAGCGATGGTGCTGAACGTGTTGCTTGATACCGATCCGGAAAACTCTCAGATACCGATTCTGGTGCGTCACCTGTCGCAACAGCTGAATAAAGATGAATGGATCAATACCCAGGAAGCTGCTTACTCATTCCTTGCTCTCGGGAAATTTACCCGTAAAATTTCGATGATCAAAGCCAATGCGGATGTCACCATGAATGGTCAGTCAATCGGAAAATTCACCGGTACCGAGTTGGTCCTGAAAAAAGGAATTGCCGGAAAGAGTGTTACTGTTTCTGTCGAAGGCAATGGACATCTCTACTATTTCTGGGAACAGGAAGGTCTGAATGCTGCCGGTGAGGTGAAGGAAGAAGATAAATTCCTTTCTGTACGGAAAACATTCCTGACACGATTCGGTCAACCCATTGCTTCGTTGAAGAATATCAAACAAGGCGATCTGATTGTCGTCAAATTGAATCTGACCAATTTGGAACGTTCAAATGTGGAAAATGTGGTAGTTACCGACATGCTCCCTGCAGGATTTGAAATTGAGAATCCCCGTTTGAACGACAGTCGTGATATGAGTTGGATAAAGGATCAGTCCAGCCCGGATTATTTTGATGTGCGCGATGATCGTATTCACTTCTTTACTTCTGTGGACAAGAACGAGAGGAATTTTTACTACCTCGTCAGAGCCGTCACCCCGGGTAATTTCAGAATGGGACCCGTCAGCGCTGACGCGATGTACAATGGCGAATACCATTCTTACAGTGGTTCCGGTATTGTCGATATTCGTTGATGTTCATTAAGCTATCCCGATCCTGCAGACAGGTATCTTTTGTTCCTGTCTGCCGGAAGGGTACATCGTTTTGCAATTCTAAACCCATTACCATCCGTTTTTAATTTTCAAATCCATGTCGTTTCTCCGGAAATGCCGTCATTTTTTATTTTCCACCCGAATCGGGAGATTTATTTCATTTTTCATTTTTTTGCCTGCAATACTTTTTTTTCTGTTGAATTTTCTTTTTCCCCTGAATTCATCTATAGATTATGCCACAGTCGTCACTGCCAAAGACGGAACTGTCTTACAGGCTTTTTTATCCAAAGATGAGAAATGGAGGATGATGGCAGAGCCTGCAGAGATCAGTCCTCGTTTGAAAACAGCCATTCTCTACAAGGAGGATAAATACTTTTATTATCATCCCGGGGTGAATCCAATCGCGGTGATGCGGGCGGCAGTAAACAATGTTTTTGAGGGCCGACGTACTTCAGGAGCTTCTACGATTACCATGCAGGTCGCTCGTTTGCTCTATCCCGGTAAACGAACCTATCTCAATAAATGCGTTGAACTTTTTCGTGCTTTTCAACTGGAAATGAAATTCTCCAAAGAAGAAATTCTGAGGATGTATTTTAACCTGGTTCCATATGGCGGCAATATTGAAGGAGTAAAAGCAGCTGCTTTGTTGTATTACGGAAGACTCCCGGATAAATTGTCGCTTGGTCAGCTAACCACTCTCGCGATTATTCCTAACCGACCCGGTTCATTGCGTTTGGGCAGAAACTCGGATGCATTGCTTGCCATGCGGAACAAATGGCTGCTCAGGATGAAGGCGGATCATTTATTTCCGGAGAAAGATATCGATGACGCGCTTGCAGAGCCACTTGATGCGGCTCGATCCAATTCGCCGATGGCTGCTCCGCATCTGGCATTCCGCCTGAAAAATAAATTTCCGAATGTTCCCATCATTCATTCGACTCTGGATCCTGTAAAGCAACAAAAAGTATTCAGCCTCACTTCCAATTACAGCAGGCGGCTCCATAGTTTTGGAATTTACAACGCGGCAGTGTTGGTTGTAAACAATCGCACGCATATGGTAGAGGCTTATGTCGGCTCACCTGACTTCCGTGATTCAGATCATGGCGGGCAGGTGGATGGAGTGCTTGCGGTGCGTTCACCCGGCTCTACATTAAAACCGCTGGTGTATGCTTTGGCATTTGATGAGGGATTGCTTACACCAAAACGGATCATCACAGACGTGCCTGTAAATTTCGGAGGCTATTCTCCGGAAAATTTCAATTCCAAATTCAATGGAAATGTTACGGTCGAAAACGCGCTGATGAATTCATTGAATGTTCCTGCCGTCAAAACTTTACACATGATAGGTTTGCAGGCGATGATCGACAAATTGAAGCTGGCTAATTTTGAGCAAACGCGTAAAACAGAAAATACACTGGGTCTTTCTTTAGTTCTTGGGGGCTGTGGTGTGAAACTGGAAGAACTGACCGGACTTTTTTCCTCATTTGCGAATGAAGGCAGGTATTCGCCATTAAAATATGTTCGTGAGGACACTTCGCGACAGTCGGCATCTTTGATTTCCGCATCTGCAGCTTTCATGATCTCGGAAATTCTTTCTCAGGTAAACCGGCCGGAGCTCCCATCTTTCATTCAGGAAAATGCGGTGCATATTCCACGCATCGCATGGAAAACCGGCACATCCTACGGACGAAGAGATGCATGGAGTATCGGTTACAATAAAAACTATACAATAGGAGTATGGATCGGGAATTTCAGTGGGGAAGGAATTCCGGAACTCAGCGGAGCTGAAATGGCGACACCATTGCTCTTTGAACTTTTCAATACGCTTGATTACAATGCGCGTAATGATTGGTTTGTTCAACCGGAAGCTCTTGATTTCCGTCTGGTATGTACAGAATCCGGAAAAGTTCCTGCTCCGGACTGTGAGCATACCGTGATCGATTATTTTCTCCCGGGCATTTCATCGATAGTCACGTGTGATCATGAGAAGAATGTGGATGTGTCTCCGGATGAAAAGATATCCTATTGTACTTCCTGCAGACCTCCAACCGGATACAAAACCTTACGTTATCCCAATATCGAACCGGATTTGATGTCGTTTTATCTTTCTGAACACATTGCTTTCCGTAAAATTCCGGATCATAATCCGGAATGCAGCCGAATTTTTTCCGGGCATCCTCCGCGGATCACTTCTCTGGCGGATAATAAAGAGTATTTGGTAGAAAAGGGAAGCGGGAACGAATTGCAACTCGGTTGTACAGTCGCGAATGATGTCTCTACAGTTTTTTGGTACCTGAATGACCGGTTCTACAAAAGCGCGAAGGCGGATGAGAAAATCTTTTTTAGTCCTGAATCAGGAGCAATAAAGATATCCTGCAGCGATGACAAAGGCAGAAATTCGGATATTCATATTACTGTGCGTTATTACTAAACCGCAGCTCACCCTTATTTTCTGAAACCAAACGGAATGGTTCTTCCTTCACCAGGAGGAAACTGTCCAGGTCCACATAATCGGCAAGCGCGCAAAGATTCATCCCGGATGAAATTCCCAATGTTGTCTCAACCATACATCCAATCATGGTACGCATGCCTTTTTTCTTTGCCTCGGAAAGCAAAGCGATTCCATTTTTGTATCCTCCCGCTTTCATCAGTTTAATATTCACGCCGTCGAATTGTTCCCGCAACAATCCAAAATCAGCGGAATGTGTGATAGATTCGTCAGCGAAAAGAGGAAAGGGGCAATATTTTTTCAGATACCGTGCTTCTTCATCTTTTCCTGAAGGAATTGGTTGTTCAATGAATTCAATTGGAAATTTTTTAATTTTTTCAAGAAAATAGATGCACTCCTCCGGATCCGAATATGCTTCGTTGGCGTCAATCATTAATTTTTGATTACAAAAAGAGGCCAGGTATCTTGTCATT
The DNA here is from genome assembly GCA_016720935.1 of Bacteroidota bacterium. NCBI lineage: Bacteria > Pseudomonadati > Bacteroidota > Bacteroidota bacterium. Next base: position 181,239 of record JADKJP010000005.1, on the reverse strand, counting down.
TCGTAACCGGATTCCGCATTGATCTTTAATTTTACAAATGGAAACCTGTCCAATGAATTTTCCAGATAAAAGTTTTTCATCAATGCCGGATCCATGATTGGAATGGTGTAAGATGTTTCGATCTTTCCGGGAGTGGGAATTCCAAGTAAGGTATGAATCGGAACTTTTTTCCGCCTGGATTCAAAATGAAACCATGCTGATTCGATGGCGAAGCGAAGCGCGTACGACAATGCACACTGATCAAAGAGCCTTGGGAGTATATCTTCTGTGATGCTTGTCTCTGCTGCAGTTTTAATAAAACTTTCAAATTGTTGGAGCAGAAGTTCCGGTGTTTCCTGATAACGAATATTCGGAGCAGCTTCTCCGGCTCCTGTGAATTCGCCATCGCTGATTCGCACGATCAGATTTGTTTTCTGATCAGTTGCATTCCTGGAAATCTTCCAGGTGTACTTTAAATCGAGAGTAAGCGGTTCTATCGTCCAGCGGATCATGAAACGAAGGTAAGATTTGATTTATTGATCGGGATTCAGGTATTACGAAATAGTACTTATGTTCAAACGAAACAAAGCCTGATTTGAATTTTCATATCGATATCCGGCTTTTTTTTCGGAATTAGTGTCGATTTGTTCTAAAAGAAGTTCAGATTACCGGAAAAAAACTTGAGTTGAGAGGATTTGATTGTCTGCGAATACAGAATTTGGATGAACCCTATATAAACAAAAGTCCCTCGTTCTTTAGAGCGAGGGACCGTTGCAGACCGCTACGAGAGCGGGAAGCGTTTAGCTTACTTCTTCTTTTTTGCTGCTTTCTTAGTAGCTTTCTTAGCTTTCTTAGCAGCTTTTTTTGCTTTTGCCATAGTTATTAGTTTTTGATTGTTATGACTACTCAAACATATGAAATAAAAAAAGGTTACACCAATTTGACGAATATTTTTTTAAACAATGAAATGTTGATTACGGAGTACACATTTTTTGCATGTATTGTACATCTTTTGCACTCAAAAATAATTTTCATGATCTTCTGAATGCCTTTATTCATGCGGTGTTCAGAGCATCATCAACTTTTTGATTTCACTTTTCGCATTTTAAAACGTGAAGAAAAGCAAAACACGTTTTCAAAGTTATAAACATTTTGAAAGTACCTCAACAGAACAAATTTTGATCAGATTCGTCCGGATTGTCAAAAAAAAAGCGCGGAAAAATCAGATTATGGAAAAAAATTCGTCCGAACTTGGATCGGATTTAAGATTTTGAACTCATCACATGAACATTGTTTGTTTGATCAACATATATGAATTCATTTTTCCCTCTCACTTCATCGTTCATTCGAAATCAATCCTTCATTTGATCTTGGTTCATTCAATAATGTGTCTTCAATTCCACCGAACTCTTTCAAATCGTTGATGCAATCATGAAATAATCCAAATTGTTTTCATTCTGAATTGAAATCGACGTTTTTTGAAGTTTTGTGCAAACTGAATGGAATGTTCTATACATATATATGTATAGGAATCATCATGCGGATCAATTCCGGATGAACAAATCATCCGATCCTACCTGAATGTCGAATCAATTCTGAATTGAATCGGATTAGTCGGCAGGAATGAAGAGAACCTACCTGTATTTTTGATATTTTTGGTTCCCATTGAGCGGAGCCCGATCGAAATCATGTTAAGCACATTCAAAGATAAAATCATTCACAAGGAACTCCGGAACCTGAGGTCGCTGAATGTATTCTCATCTGTGATTGTAACCTCACTGGGCTTCATTTTTGAATTCTCCTACCATGACGGGTATATTCTCATGACCGGACTTTCGGTTTCCATGATTCTTACCGCGAATTACTTTTTATCTTTTTACAGCAGTTTCTACCGGAAACATCTTCCCAACATTACTTATGCATCCCTTTTTCTTTTGCATTTCTGGGCTGTATATGTAGCGTACGTCAGAAATTTTGAAATCGACTTCCTGCTACCGGTATCCATATCGATTTTCATTTTTTCCCTGGTCTTTGACAAATTTTTCAAAAGCCTTTTCTTCATTTTTATCATTACTACATTCATGATGGCCATGATGCTGGTGTCAAACCAATGGCAGCCCGAATTCACCATCACACTTGTCGCTTTATATTCAGGAGCGTTCCTGTCGGACCAGATCCAAAAACGGAAAACAGAATACCAGGAGGAGATACAGACCCAGGAGAATCGTTATGTGTCCCTCATGGAAAACATGAACGATGGTCTCGTTTATGTTGATAATGAATACAAACTGGTATATGTTAACGATCGCTTTTGTGAAATCACCGGATATTCCAGAGAGGCTTTGCTCGGAACCAGTATCATGGAGCTGAGTCCGCAGGATAAACTCAATACCAAACCTTTTGAATTCTTCCGGAGTCTTACTGATGGCAAAGACGTGCGTTGTGAATGTATAATGCGGAAGTTAAACGGGGAAGTGATCTATGTGCAGATGTCAGGAACTCCATATCTCGATGAACATGGTGAAAAAATCGGGTCCATGGTCGTCTTTGCCGATATTCACGCGTTGAAGAGTGCACAGGAATTACTAAAGAAAAGGGAAGAAGGATACAGAACATTCATTGATCAGAGTGCTGTCGGAATCTGGAGAGCTGAATACCGTCAACCAATTCCGGTTACACTTCCTCACAATGAACAGGTCGAACTGCTCCTCGATTCAGGGATCATTGCTGAATGCAATGATTTTATGGCAAGAATGTATGGTTATTCGAGTTCAAATGATCTCGTTGGAAGAAAAATCAGGGATTTCTATTATATCGAAAACAATTATGATGAAGAGAAGACCAGGGAATTGCTCACTTCCTTTATCAAAAACAATTATAAAATCAGTAATGCCGAATCCAAAGAGCTCGACTTGTATGGGAATGTCCGTTTTATGTTGAACAACAATATCGGAATTGTTGAACAAGGACATTTGATGCGGACATGGGGAGTTCAAACCGATATCACAGATCGTAAGAAAACAGAAAAAGAGCTTCTGGAAACCAACCAGGAGCTGGACACATTCTTTTATAAAGCATCACATGACCTGAAAGGTCCGCTTGCAAGTGTAATGGGAATCGTAAATCTGGCCCGACTGGAAAACAAGGATGAAGTCATTGATAAATACTTCGACATGGTGGAAACCAGCATCCGCCGTCTTGACCGGACATTGCTTGATTTGATCGACCTTGCCCGGACACGAAAAGGCACAAGCAAAATCAGTGTGATCAATGTGAAAAGCCTGGTGGAAGAAATTTTACATTCGCTAAAACACCTGCCCACCTATGATCGCATCAACTTTGAGATCAAGATCGATCAGGGCGTTGAGATCACTACCGATAAAGTACTTCTGCTTTCCATTTTCCAAAACCTGATTCACAATGCCATTAATTATTGCAATCAGCAGAGCCCCTGGATTCGTGTTAAAGTGGAAGCGACCGGAAGAGGAATAGAACTGGAAGTAGCAGATAATGGAAAAGGAATTCCTGAACCTGTAAAAAACAGGGTGTTCGAAATGTTCTATCGCGGTCATCCAGATTCAAACGGTTCGGGACTTGGGTTGTTCATTGTAAAGAATGCCCTGGACAAAATGAAAGGTAAGATCAGATTCGTCAGTGAACAGGGTAAGGGGACCATCTTTTATGTTTCCATCCCGAACGCATTGGTAGAAGCAGGCTAAGCCCGGATATTTTTTTTTCGAAAGAATCATTGTATCCCGAACATTCAACTTAAAACCATTGATTATCAAATTCTCATTATCATGATATTGCGTATCGAACATCTTGGAATTGCAGTAAACGACATGGAAAATGCGAACAAACTTTTTTCCGCTTTGCTCGGTGTTCCAAATTATAAAACCGAAACAGTAGAATCAGAGAAAGTAAGTACTTCCTTTTTTAAAGTAGGTGAATCCAAGGTTGAACTTTTAAAAGCCACAGATCCCGAAAGTCCTATTGCAAAATTCATTGCCAAAAAAGGTGAAGGAATTCATCATGTTGCTTTTGAAGTGGACGATATTCATTCAATGATGACTGAATTGCGGAACCAGGGCTTTCAATTGCTTTCAGATGAACCGAAGCAAGGCGCCGATAATAAATTGATTTGCTTTCTCCATCCCAAAAGCACCAATGGAGTATTGGTGGAGTTGTGCCAGGAAATCCGCTGAGTTCCGGATTAATAAATCTCCCTGTTTTCAGAGTAATTGCAGGTCCGTCAATTTTTTTTCTTTCTCCAGCCAAAGGGAATTTAAACCCGCGAGTTTTGCTCCCTCCACGTTTTGCGGAGAATCATCGATGAATAAAGTCGTTGATGCATCAAGATCATTTTCCCGGATCACATATTCATAGATGGAACGGTCGGGTTTTCGTTGATGGATGCGGTGTGATAAGTAGGCCTTTTCAAAGATCCGGTCAAAAATATATTCACCATAACGGTTTTCAATCATCTCTCGAAATGCTTTCTCGTGAATCTCATTCGTATTGCTCAATAGAAAAAGTCTGTAATTTTCTTTCAAACGCGTTAAATAGTCTACATTTTCTTTTGGCAAACCAATGAGAATCGCGTTCCAGGCATGATCGATTTGCTTGTCACTCATGTGTTGTCTTGCATAGGAACGTAATCTGTCGCGAAAACTCTGTGGGTCGATAAACCCTTTTTCGAAATCGTCAAATAAGCGGTCTTGTTTCAGTTGGGAGAAAAGTTCAGAAAAATTGTCCACCCCGAGGTTAATGAATGCATTCGCGGTTCTGTGATAATCAATATCCAGAATAACTCCGCCAAGATCAAAGATGATCGCCTGAATGTTCTTCATGATATTAGTTTTTTACAAAGAAAGTAAATCATAGCGAGAGCTAACGGTACATCAGGATTGCAATTAGATAAAGCGAGAAATAATTGAAATGAAATTCAATGCAATTGATGAAAATGAAGAATATTCGCTTTTCCTTCTTTCCCTTCATCAGAAATATAGAGATCTCCGTCAGGAGTAAAGGCAATACCTTCCGGTTGTTTGAATTGATGTGGATCGAGTTTCTCAACACATTTTATATCACCTGCCGTGTTCAGTACAACCATTTTTTTTCCGGCAGAAGACAAAAGGTAGATATCTCCACTGATCGGATTGATGGCAAGTTCTGATGGTTCAAACAGAAATTCTTTTTCTTTATCCACGGAAGACGTAAACCAATCTGTCCAGCCCGAATGTTTCTTCTCATCTATTTGCAACCAGTTTTTTACAGAATCCGGATCGATTTCATAAACCGGAACTGAATCCAGCGTTTTTGTTGCAAGTGGAAAAGAATAAATGGCTTTAAGATAACGAGCCGCTGTTCCTTTGGCCGGCCTTCCTTTGCATGCGATAAGTAATCGCCGGTTCGCCGCATCGTAACACAGTCCTTCACAATTGTTGCGCTTGTTGAGAAAGGTTTTGTGTGTGATGGTTGTTTGCCCTTCCTCTCCTGCCTGATCCACTTCGAAGATATCTCCATTGCTACACAATACATAAATCGTGTCATTTACATTACTGATTCCTTCGTAATCTTTGTCTTCACCGAAAGACAAATCATTTTTCAATTTATCCTTCCTCACATCGTAAAAATAAATCACACCTTTTTCATCCTGTACACAGGCAAGTTTGGTTGTGTTCCAAAATGTAATTCCACTGATTTCCTTCAAACGACCGGGCAATTTGATCACATCAGCAGGTTTGGAGAGATCATAGGGAAGACAGGATTCGGATTTTTTACCGGAACAGGCGAAAAGAGCTAAATAAATAAGGATCAGCGGTGAAAAAAGAGAGGGTCTACTCATAAAGCTCGGCGAATTTCGGGTTCTGAAATTAACGATTCATGAAGCATTCCCGCCGGAACACTTGTAATTCTTGCGCTCAACCGATACATTTGCCTCCCTTTTCAGATGTAAAGATTTAAATCATTCATCTGAAATACCGGGCCCTTAGCTCATTCGGTTAGAGCAACAGACTCATAATCTGTGGGTGGCTGGTTCGATTCCAGCAGGGCCCACCATTTATTATCTCCTGTTTCAAAATCAGGAAAACAGTTGTTTCGCCTTGCTTTAAGTGTCTGAAAGTCAGCGAAGACCCTTTGAGCCAGAGTATTTTTCTCTCATCACAGATCATCTTTTCAGCGATTCTTTGGCACCATTTTTAGCATTCTCCTTGAAAATTAAAACTATGAAAAAAATAATCATTCTCTTTTTCCTGTGTTCTATCATTCAGGCAAAAGCCGGACAAACTGTTGAAGAATCTTCATCCGGAAACCTCAGCCTTTCGAAGATTACCCACCGTCAGGATGGATTAATCCTGAATTTCACATCTGACGGCTGGCTTACGCTCCCGGCAAACATCACTACCAAACCACTCAGTTCACGGGGATTTGCATTTTACCTGATGGGTGAAAAAATGACTCCGAAAGGAAATATCGGATTGGGTTACGGACTTGGCATCTCTTCCATGAATGTAAGCAGCAATGGTTTCTTTGATGATTATACAAATTCTGATAAGACCTTGTTGCATGCTTATCCCGACAGCATAGACTACGATATCAATAAAATTTCACTTAACTATCTCGACTTAGCTTTGGAATTGCGATTCAGGACCAATGAAAATGAAAGTCACAAACGTTTTAAGTTCAGTGTCGGTGCGAAAGGTGGCTGGCTGTTTCAGGACCATATGAAATTTAAAAATGGAAAAGATAAATCCAAAGTGTATAACCTGGATCATCTGAATGATTTCCAATATGGACTTACAGCAAGAATCGGTTATGGAAAATGGGCATTGAATGGATACTATGGCCTTGCCGGAATATTTGAAAAAAATAAAGGCCCCGAACTGATACCTTTTTCTGTAGGCATTTCAATTACACCGTGATCTTTTAAGAAATAAAATATGAAACGGAATCCTCAACAAGGGTTCCGTTTTTGTTATCAGATGTGCTCTTCAGATACTCAGGATCAGAAATTCACAGATGAATCCGACAGCAAAGCCAGCATAAATTTGAAGTGGCTGATGCGCTCCCAAGGTTAATCGTGCGGATCCCAATAAGCCTGCAAGTAAAAGGCAAAAGAGGATAGGCGTCCGCAAATCAACAAGCATAAAAGTGGATAATCCGAAAAATGTTCCGACGATCCCTCCGATACCAATCATGTGGATGCTGATTTTCCATTTCAAATTGATGATCACCGCGAGCACAACAGCAGCGGCAGCTCCAAGAATCAGCAAATCGAAAATTTTCGGAAGCAGAAGTTCTCGCATCATGTAATACGCGATCATCAGCAGAATCGCATTGCTGATGAATGGAATAATTCGCTCCTCTTTCTTTTCCATTTCAAAAGAATGTATCCATCCGCGACGCAAGAGAAAATAAGAAATGAGAAGTGGTAACAACAGTGTGTTGAGGAGGATGATGGAATAAAGCGCCAGCTTTTCATGTTCCTGTGTTGTGTATGCCAGGTAAGTGCTGTAGTGCAACAAAAAATACAAGGCATAAGTCGGCATCAGCACCGGATGAAGCACTATCGAAAGAAAGCGGGCGAACGAGCGGTTCATAATTCTTTGCGGAGACGTGCTACCGGGATGTCGAGCATCTCTCTGTATTTCGCGACAGTTCTTCGGGCAATATTGTAGCCCTTTTCATTCAGTATTTTTGTAAGCGCGTCGTCTGTGAGCGGATGACGTTTATCTTCCGCACCGATGCAATCGCTGAGAATTTGTTTTACTTCCTTACTCGAAACTTCTTCACCGCTGTCGGTTTGCAATCCCTCGGAGAAAAAGCTTTTCAGAAGAAATGTTCCGAATGGAGTTTGCACATATTTGCTGTTGGCAACACGTGATACGGTAGAAATATCCATTCCGATCTTTTCAGCGATGTCACGAAGAACCATTTTCTTCAGTTTACGGGTGTCGCCTTCCAGAAAATATTCATACTGATAATCCATAATGGTCCTCATCGTTTCAAAAAGCGTATGCTGACGTTGTTTCAAGGCGTCAATAAACCATTTTGCGGAATCCAGTTTTTGTTTTACAAATGTGATGGCTTCACGGTTGGCTTTCGCGTGCTTCTTATCCTTGCTGTAGTGATCCAGCATTTCTTTGTATTCCCTGCTGATTCTCATTTCCGGCGCGTTTCTGGAATTGAGCGTGAGTTCCAGTTTGCCATCGGTATTTGAAATGATAAAATCCGGAATGACATGCTCGACGGATCTTTGTCCCTGGCTCATGGTATTACCCGGGCGCGGATTTAATTTTAAAATTTCGCCGATGGCTGTTTTCAGATCTTCTTCAGAGATCTCAAGGTCACGGGCAATTTTATCGTAATGCTTTTTTGAAAATTCCTCAAAGTGGCTGGAAAGAATTTTGGTAGCCAATTGTGCCGAATTCCGTGTTGAATTTTTTCTTGCCAGTTGAAGCAAGAGACATTCCTGCAAGGAACGCGCACCGATTCCGGGAGGATCCAGGCTTTGGATTTTCTTCAGAATGATTTCCAGCTCACCGGGTTCAGTGGAAATATTTTGCGCGAAAACAAGATCGTCAACAACCGCGGCCAATTCTCTGCGAATGTATCCGTCGTCATCAAGACTTCCAACCAGTTGTTCCGCTATATGATATTGTCTGTCGTCGAGATCGAGCTGGTACAATTGTGCAAGCAACTGGTCCTGAAAATTCCCCTGAACGCTGATTGGAATTTCTCTGCGTTCATCATCCGGAGAAGAATTGTTTACCGAAGTTTTGTAATCGGGAACTTCATCGTCATTCATGTATTCGTCCAGACTGATGTCCTCTTCACGTTCGCTCAATTCCTCATCGTCGTCTGAAGAGTCAATCTTTTCATCCTCATCTGTTGAATATTCATCCTCGTCAGTTTCCGTCCCTTCTTCCAGAGCAGGATTTTCCTGCATTTCTTCCTTAATTCTTTGTTCCAGATTGGCAACAGGAATCTGGAGCAGTTTCATTAATTGAATCTGCTGTGGTGAAAGCTTTTGAAGTAATTTTTGATGTAATCCCTGCCTTAGCGAACTCATACTGACATCTTAATTTGTGGAGATGATAACCGGCTACAAAAATAAAAAGAAAAGGAAGCGTGAAACTCTCCGGACTCAATTATGCCAGATCCAGCCGGTTTCCTGTTTGCCCGTGAGGCTGTCCAGAAAGCTTGCCGCAAGAGTACGATTTTCAAATCCATTATAGCAAACGTAAAAAGCCTTACCCTGATCGATGATTCGGGCTTCAGGATAGCCCTTTTGCTGGAGTTTGCTTACAAAATCATTCGCATTTTCAGGTACTCTGAAGACTCCGGCAATGACGTAGAATGTTTCCTGCTTTTCAGCGGAACCGGAAGAAACAGATGAATGAATGGGATTATTGTCAGACAATGGTCCGGTTACGGGTACCGTAGATGCAACATATACAGTTTCAACTCTTGTAGTTGGCGCAGTGGGTGGAGTAATTGATACTTCCTGTGAGCCAAGACCGGTGTCAGTCATGATTTTTTTCAGGCTCTCTTTATCAAATGGGCTCACCGTTGTCATGGAAGCCGGTTGAGGCGCGACGAGATAAAGATTCAGGGAAAACCAGGCTAATGCCCCTGCGATAGTGAGAACTCCGAGGTAGCGTTGAGTTGTATTTCTCCGTTTCCCGATGGTTCTTCCCGTGTCTTTCAGAGAAGGACGCAGATCTGATTTTTCCTTTTGACGAATTGTCGGAGTTGCCTGTTTTTCTCTTTCCAGTGGAGCAAATGGAACCGGGCTCAATCCGAACGAATCCTTCAGATAATTCACCTGACGGAAAGGTTCAAATTGCAGATTCTTTTCGCTGTCAAAAAACAAGGTGCCCACACGCTCAACGATTACTTTTTTTCCATCGTTGAGTTTTGAGAAGCAATCGTTCACATATTGTTCGATCCTGACTTTTGCTTCGGAATAGGATAACTGTTCAAATTCAACAAGATGGTTGGCGAGTAATCCATCGTTCTGGCGGAGGTAAATATTGAAGGCGATTTTGCGGAAAGGAGGATCAATAATTTGTCTGGAAATATGAATCCTCGATGCATCCTGGGAAGCGAGAAAACCGCCCAAGGACGGAACGATCACACAATCGTGATGATATAGCAAGGCGCTGATGTGGGAATCAATCGGGTTCATGACAGGAATCCTGAACGACGAATGTAGGACAAAAAGAGGCTGTTGCGAAAATTATTTTCCGAAAAGAATGAAAATGATGGGGTTAAAAACTCAACCCCTTAATTTATCCAGCAGGTCATTCAATTGTTTCATTTCCTGATTGTTCAGCTGCGAAAAGAAGTTTTCAAAATTAACATCTTCCTTATCGATCATCTGAAGAAGATCGAGACCTTTTTTGGTGATGACAACATCACAGGCTCTGCGATCTGACTCATTGATATTTCTATCAACAAGACCTTTTGTCCGGAGTTTTTCCACGATACGTGAAGCGTCACTCATTTTGTCAAGCATTCGTTCCCTCAGCAGTTTGATGTTTGCAGGATTGGGATGTTGCCCTCTGAGGATCCGAAGAATATTAAACTGTTGTGAGGTGAGTCCGTATTTTTTCATCAGACAACCATGGTAATTATTTACCCAGTTAAATGTATAAATAAGATTCACCCCCAGTTTGTGGGCTTCAGAACGAAAATTTTTCTGAACGATTTCGTCTTCTAATTTCATGGCTATAGTTTGCATTTAAGATTTAAAAGTGATTCAGGGTTTTCAAAATGCGTGGAAAAGTACTTTATATTTTTATTCGTCATGAATTTAATTCATTGGAACTTCAACGATAAGCAATTCGGCTGTTTCCGGAGCGGTTATTTCAAAAGAATCCGACTCCCAGATTCCAATGGCGTCCCTGCGCTCAAGATCTTTTCCGGCGATATTAACTTTGCCGCTGATCACCATCACATAAGCACCATTCCCTTTTTTCAGCATAGAATAATTTATACTCTTTCCTGCCTCCACAATACTCAAAGATAAAGCGGCATCCTGATGAATATAGAGCTCGTCTTTCTTTTTGAATCCTGAAGCGACAGTTTGGATTTTGTTTATCCGTTCTTTCGGATCAAATGTTTTTTGATCGTAACGTGGAGAGATCCCGTTTTCTTTCGGGAATATCCAGAGCTGAAACAAGTTGGTGCGATCTGTAGCTGAGGGATTAAATTCAGAATGGAATACACCGGTTCCTGCACTCATTACCTGCACATCACCCGGGCGGATGACAGATCCATTTCCCATATTGTCTTTGTGTTCCAAAGCTCCTTCAAGAATGATAGTGATAATTTCCATATCGTTGTGCGGATGCGTGCCAAAGCCTTGCCCTCCGGCAACGATATCATCATTCAATACACGCAGCATTCCAAAATGAACTTTTGCCGGATCGTACCAGGAGGCAAAACTAAAGCTGTGGTGAGCGTCGAGCCATCCGTGATTCGCATGACCTCTTTCTTTTGCAGGATGTAAAAGCGTTTTCATGAGTTCAGAAAGTTTTATTTAGTATAGATTCTCCCTTGCCAAATGTACCCGAAAAGACGATGTCTTCTACCGGCATGCGTACCCTTTCTTTCAGTTCACGGAGACGAAGTGCTTCCGGAAGTAATTCTATATTGCCTGGAAAACCAACAATAATAATACTTATTGGCTCATATCCCTCAGGGATTTCGTAAAATTCTTTCGCTTTAACACTATCAAAACCGCCCATTTGGTGAAGTGAAAGACCCATAGATGTAGCCTGGACCGATAGGTTACCCACTGAAAGTCCCACATCATGTAAAGCATGACGATTCGGAAGATTGTTGTGACTGCTATTTAATTTTGCGATTGTAAGAATAAGAACACTTCCATTCATTGCCCAATTTCTATTCGAAGGAGAAAGGACTTCAAGCATTTTCTGAAATTCCGCTTCGGTCTCCCTGCGAGCAATTATAAATCTCCAGGGTTGTTCATTGAATGCGGAAGGTGCCCAGCGCGCCGCTTCAAACAACTGATAAACGGTTTCGTCATTCATCGGTTTCGGATCAAAAGCACGAATACTTTTTCGATTGGAGATGAATGCATGAATTGGAGGAGGAGCGATGAGCATCTGTTTCAGATATTGTAAGCGATTTTGTTTAAGATGTAAATGGCACGTCTAAAATCAATCAATATTGTAATACATCTGTTGTTCTGTGTGTACCATCACAGAATGGCTTGTTTTTAGATAAGCCACAACGACACAATGCGATATTGCCTTCTTTTGTGTCCTCTGTTCCATCTTTATTTACAAGTACAACTTTACCTTTTACAAGATATGGTCCTTTGTCAACAACGGTGATTTGTACATTTGAATTTTCCATAGTTTCTTCTTTTTTTAATTGTGTGAATGAAAGTGCGCCTGAAGGGCAGGCTTTTATTTGTTGAATGATTTCATCTTTCGTGGCACCTTCAGGTGTGACCCAGGGTCTTGCTGAAGGATTGAAAACTGAGGGCAGACCCCTGAAGCATTTTGTGGAATGAATGCAGAGATGTGGTTTCCAGATAACAGTGAGATCTTCTTTTGTGTATTTTAGAGTGATTTCTTTCATGGTTTTTTATTCCATTTCACGGATTTCAATTGGACCGGACAAGACTTTGTGAACAGGACATTTATCGGCGATAAACAACAAACGTTCACGTTGTTTTTCATCGAGATTCCCTTCGAGAGATACCTGTTTGTAGATGATTGTTTTTTCGATTCCGTCAGTATTCACTTTTTCGAGATTAAGACTGACGGTTATTTTCTGGACATCCCATTCTTTTCTTTCCGCGTACATACGTACTGTGATGGCTGTGCAGGTTCCCAGCGAAGCCAGAAAAAGCTGGTGCGCGGTAGCTCCCATGTCCTGTCCGCCTTTCTCCACCGGTTCATCACCATATAAAGTAACACGACCTGTTTCTACTTTGGTGATGTACTTACCACCATCGTTGGTGACTACTACAGGCTGTTGGAATTTTAACATTGGATTTGTTTTAAATTAATTCAATGAAGGATGCGGCAGCATGAAAGACAGATTGTGATGAAAAAGCAGTTCTGCGATTTCAGGACGCATGTAGCGGATCAGTGGAAGCTCACTGAGGATCTGAATCACTTCGACTTCAGATTCGGCTTCCAGTGTAATCCAGAGACGACCTCTGTCGGCTGCAAGTGAATAAGTAAGAATGATTCCTTTATTCATCAAACGATTTACAGTAGATCGTTGCATCGGAATCAGCGAAAGAAATTCCTGAGTGAATTCTTCGGGTAACCTGGAGGTAACGAGAAATTGTTTCATGGTAGGATAGCAAAATGCCGGTAAACCACACGAAGCAGCTCACCGGCATTTTGATGGCTTCGTTAATTATTGTTTGATAAGAACAGCATCGATTGTAAAATCTACATTGTCGCTTACAACTGCTTCGCCGGTTGCCGCGGCATTCGCGTATTTCAAACCGTAATCTTTGCGATTGATAGTGCCTGTAGCTTTGAAACCTGCTTTTACATTTCCCCAAGGATCTTTTACAGTACCGCCATACACCAGAGGAACTTCAACATTCTTCGTTACATCACGGATAGTAAGTGTACCGGAGAGCGCATATTTATTATTGCCCAAACTTTTGATTCCGGTGCTTACAAATTTGATAGTCGGATATTTTTCAGCATTGAAAAAATCATCAGACATCAGGTGCTTATCACGCATGTCGTTTTCAGTAGTGATACTGTTGACATCCGCTGTTACAGTTACCTGCAGGTCTGACCAGTCGGCTTTCGCTGAAGTAAATGTTCCGTCAAATTTTTTGAATTCACCTTCCACGTCAGAAATCACGAGGTATTTCGTGTTGAAATGGATTTTGGTGTGGGAAGGATCGATTTTCCAGTTTTGCGCAAATGAACTCGCGGAGAGTGTGATCGCAGTCAGAAATAAGAGTACTTTTTTCATTTGGTTAAGATTTAGATTTTGTGATTGCTTAATTGAATTCGGATACAAATATACGTTACAACAATAGATGTTACAACATATAAATTATTTAAAATACTTAAATAACTGAACTATAAACAATTAAAATTCAATAAAGTTTAGAGATTTGGTTAAAAATGTCGGATACCGATGGCATGCCTTGCTGCACGGAGGGTTGCAGCAGCGCTTTCCCGGGCTTTTTCGGCTCCGCGGTTGGCAATTTTGTGAAGGAATGCATCGTCCCCGCTCAATTCATTGATTTTTAGGCGAAAAGGTTCGGTAAATTTGATCATGTCTTCCGCGAGCTGTTTTTTCATATCACCATAGCGAATCTGCATGGTATTGTATTTCTCCTCGAAAAAGGCGAGTGTGTCAGGAGAAGAAACAGCCTGCATGAGCTGAAAAATATTTTTTATCACTTCAGGTTTTTCCTGATTTTCTGTTGTTGGACCGCTGTCGGTCACGGCACGCATCACTTTTTTGCGAATCACTTCAGGCGAGTCGGCCAGGAAAATCGCATTTCCTTCACCTTCACTTTTACCCATTTTTCCTGAACCGTCGAGACCGGGAATTTTCACCAGCTGAGTTCCGAAATTGAAAGCATAGGGTTCCGGAAACAATTCGCATTTGTACATACGGTTGAAACGATTTCCAAAAGTTCTGGCCATCTCCAGGTGTTGTTCCTGGTCTTTTCCCACGGGTACTTTCAGCGCACGGTGAATTAATATGTCCGCGGCCATCAGCACCGGATACGTAAGCAAACCGGAGTTGATATTATCCGGCTGTTTACGGATTTTTTCCTTGAACGAAGTACAACGTTCGAGCTCGCCCACATACGAATTCATGTTGAGTAGCAGGTATAACTCAGCGACTTCAGGAAGATCACTTTGTATATAGAGTGTGGAAATTTCCGGATCCAGTCCGCAGGCAAGGTATTCAACCAAAACCTGCTTTACATTGGTATGTAAATCCGCAGGCGTAGGATGTGTGGTCAGCGAATGGTAATCCGCGATGAAAAAGAAACAGGTGTATTCATGCTGCATCTTGATAAAATTTTGCATTGCTCCAAAATAATTTCCCAGATGCAGGTTGCCTGTGCTTCGAATGCCGCTGACTACAATTTCTTTCATGTGGCGAAAATACGAAAAGCGGGGAAATATTGAATAGTGAAGGGAGGAGAGGGAGTGTGAGTGTGGGGTGTGAGTGTGGGGTGTGGGTGTGAAGTGTGAGTGCGGGAGTGCGAAGTGTGAATATTGCTGTGGGAATCAATAAAGAACACATTTCATCATCCAATATTCTCAAATCTTTCAATATCACACTCCTCCACGCTCACGCTCACACCCACACCCACTCCCACACCCACACCCACACCCACACCACACACCCACACTCACACTTTCACACTCACACTCACTCTTCACCCCCCCACTCCTTCACCTTTCCCTGCATATTCCTTATATTCGTCCTCTCAATTCAAACACTATGAGTTCAAAGTTGAAGACCCTTGAAGGGAAAATTGAAGAAGCCAAATTAGGTGGTGGAAAAAAGCGTATCGAAGCCCAGCATAAGAAAGGAAAACTTACTGCCCGTGAGCGCTTGCATTTTCTCCTTGACGAGGGCAGCTTTGAAGAAATTGGAATGCTGGTTACCCACCGGGCCACGGATTTCGGAATGGAGAATGAGAAATACCTTGGCGATGGTGTAGTTACCGGATATGGTACTATCAATGGTAGAATTGTGTATGTCTTTGCACAGGACTTTACAGTTTTCGGAGGATCCTTGTCTGAAACACATGCGAAAAAAATCTGCCGCATCATGGATCTCGCCATGCAAAACGGTGCTCCGGTTATCGGTCTGAACGATTCCGGTGGCGCACGGATCCAGGAAGGTGTGGTTTCACTCGGCGGTTATGCTGACATTTTTTACAGGAACACGCTTGCTTCAGGTGTTATACCGCAGATCTCAGCCATCATGGGACCTTGTGCCGGTGGCGCGGTGTATTCTCCGGCCATCACTGATTTTATCATGATGGTGGAAAATAATTCATACATGTTTGTTACCGGTCCGAACGTGGTAAAGACAGTTACTCATGAAGACGTGACCTCAGAAGAATTGGGCGGAGCGGTAACGCACGCGACCAAATCGGGCGTGACGCATTTCACCTGTGTGAACGGACTCGAATGCATCAATCTGCTCAGAAATCTGATGAGTTACATTCCTCAGAATTGTGAAGAGCAACCGCCATCTGTTCCCTATGAAGCCGGGGATGAATCACGACCTGAACTCGACAACCTGATTCCTGATACACCGAATCAGCCTTACGATATGCATGAAGTCATTCGTTCGGTCGCGGATGCAGGATCATTTCTGGAAGTGCACAAAGATTTTGCTGAAAATATCATCGTAGGTTTTGCGCGACTTGCCGGTAAGAGTATTGGCATTGTTGCCAATCAACCTGCGCATCTTGCGGGCGTGCTTGACATTCACGCTTCGACGAAGGCCGGACGTTTTGTACGTTTTTGTGATTGCTTTAATATTCCCTTGCTGGTGTTTGAAGATGTTCCGGGATTTCTTCCGGGCACCGATCAGGAATGGAACGGTATTATTGCAAACGGAGCAAAGCTGCTGTATGCCTTTTGTGAAGCGACAGTACCAAGAATTACCGTGATTACACGTAAAGCCTATGGCGGAGCTTATGATGTGATGAATTCAAAACACATCGGCGCGGATATGAATTATGCCTGGCCTACTGCTGAGATCGCCGTGATGGGAGCAAAAGGTGCCGCGGAAATTATTTTCAAAAAAGAAATTTCCGAAGCAAAAGATCCGGAAGCAAAACTCAAGGAGAAAGAACTGGAGTACAATGAACTTTTCGCGAATCCCTACAAAGCAGCTGAACACGGTTACGTGGATGAAGTTATTCGTCCGGCAGATACACGGAAAAAACTGATCACAGCATTTAAAATGCTCGAAAATAAAGTCGCAAAATTACCAAGAAAAAAACACGGCAATATTCCATTGTAATTGAGTATTGGTATTTGTTTTTGTCGTGCTGTTTGCATTTTTAAAATTCAAAATCGAAAAAATGAAAACCGGATTTCTGATCGCTCTGTTCTTTCTTGGAGTAATTCACATTTCCTTGGCGCAGGAAACAGATAATCACCAGGTATCTTCCATCGCTGTACAAGATGCGTTTATTCAAACAGGTTTCATCAGCGGCGGTCCAAGAACAGGAACGATAGAAGATTTCAAAGCACTTGCAAAACAATCCACGTTTTTGAATTCTGAAATCTGGGATTTCTCCCGAAACTCAAGATTATGGATCAGAGTGAGAGGTTTGTTTTCCGCTCAGCTCGGTCTTCGTTTTCGCGATCATCAAAAAACCGCTTACAAATCGAATCCACTTTTACGACTCGGAATTACCTATAGCGGAGGAACGATTTTCTCCGGAGATTTTGAACAGGAGGAAGTGAAGACATCCGATACCCTGATTTCAGGGCAGACCGGAGAAACTTTTATCATCGATTCGGTGACAAGAAGTAATATCACCATGCGTTACAAAACACAGCTCATTCAGTTTGATGCCAACTTGTTGTTTCGCACCAATCCGCAATCCCGCTGGTCGGTCTATGGTGGAATAGGAATTACCGCAGGGGCTTCTCTCAATGCAACTACTGAAATAAATTACTATTCGTATCTCAACACGGAGATGAAAAGTTCTGACGGCACCAGCTATTCTTATCACGGCGACTACGATAAAAACAAACGGGAAATTTTCAGTAACGGAAGTACAACAAATCTGACAGTTTACATTCCGCTTGGCATTGATTTCAGATTAGCCAGAAGAAGTGAGTTCTGGAAACGAATTCATATTTTCTATGAAATGAGACCCGGTATCGAAACCATGAAGATTCCTGAACTCAGGACATATTCAAATGGTACTTTTCAGAATAGTATAGGTTTAAGGGTTTCCTGGGAATAATGATTTTTCGAATACTATATATATAAGCGTCTTCCCAAACGGAATACTCATTTTTCATATCATTTTCGCAGATTCTTCTTGCCGGAAATTTTACTAAACCTTTGGTTATCAGAATTTTCTTGCCTGTTTATGGGTTTCCTTTCCTTATTTAAGGAAGAATCCAAACCTTTTTTTCCTATTTCTGTAAAACTAGTCTCAAAACAGGAATTTATCCATTTTGATTTAAAGGCTTCCAGAAATATCAAAGCATATGAAAAACGCTCGGCAAATCAGGATTTTTATTGTGGAGGATAATGACTTTTACCGGGAATTATTGAAATACAATATTTCATTGAACCCGGATTATGAAGTGACCACATTTTCATCCGGAAAAGAATTGCTGGATAATTTATACAAGCAACCGCATATCATCACGCTTGATTTTTCTTTACCGGATTTTAATGGGGATGAATTGTTGAAGCGGATAAAATCACAATACCCGGATCTCCCGGTGATCGTGATTTCAAATCAGGAAGATGTGCGTACGGCAGTTGAACTTCTGCGTGCAGGTGCTTATGATTATATCACCAAGGATGAAGATACTCGTGATCATTTGCTCCACAGGATTCAAAATATCTGCAAGCAAATTGAACTGAGCAATGAAGTGGATCATCTGAAAGAAGAACTCGGACGTAAATACGAATTCGGAAATGTAATTCAGGGGAACAGTCCTGCCATTCGTCAGGTGTTTGGAATGATGGAGAAGGCGGCGAAAACTAATATTACCGTTTCCATCAGCGGAGAAACCGGAACCGGAAAAGAACTTGTCGCTAAAGCCATACACTACCACTCCGATCGTAAATCCAAACCATTTGTTGCAGTGAATGT
This sequence comes from Bacteroidota bacterium, assembly GCA_016720935.1. Classification (NCBI taxonomy): domain Bacteria; kingdom Pseudomonadati; phylum Bacteroidota; species Bacteroidota bacterium. The sequence continues at coordinate 162,401 of JADKJP010000005.1, read as the reverse complement.
CGCCGCGATTCCAAGCGAGTTGCTCGAAAGTGAATTGTTTGGTCATGAGAAAGGTTCGTTTACCGGTGCCATGGCATCACGCGCGGGAAAATTTGAAGAAGCGGACGGAGGAACTTTGTTTCTGGATGAAATCGGAGAAATGGATTTTTCTCTTCAGGCGAAATTGCTTCGCATTTTACAAGAGCGTGAAGTTTCGAGAGTAGGCTCCAATAAAGTAATTAAAATAGATGTACGCGTAATCATCGCTACACACAAAAATTTGCAGGAAGAAGTTCGCAAGGGAACATTCCGTGAGGACTTGTACTATCGTCTGCTTGGTCTTCCGATTTTCCTGCCGCCACTTCGTGAACGTGGTCACGATGTCCTGATCATCGCGAAACACCTGCTCGATACTTTTTGCAGAGAAAACAAAATGGGAAAAATTGGTTTTACACCGGAAGCCCAGGACAAGCTGATCCATTATTATTATCCCGGTAATGTGAGGGAATTGAAAGCGATTGTGGAACTCAGCGCGGTCATGTCGTCCGGTAATTCAATCGAAGCAAGTGATATTCGGATTGAGAATACGGGTTCTATGCAATCTCTTGCTTTCGAAGAAACTTCGCTCGAAGAATACACGATGAGGATTATCCGGCATTTTCTGGAGAAGTACGACAACAATGTTGTGCTTGTCGCGAAGAAACTTGGTGTCGGTAAATCCACCATTTACCGTTATCTGAAAGAAAATAAATTACAACTGACAGCTTGATAGCTGTTTTCATTAATGGAATCAGAATAAATACTGATACGCATTATTCAATTCCTTGATTAATTAAAATACGAATACCAGCGCAATTCATATATGGGTCAACGTTCACTTCTACATTTTCTTCTTCAGGAAAATGAACTCGTCGAAGTTCCGGCTTCACAAACAACAGAACTGCTCACCAAATATTTTATCGAATCCATTGCCAACGACCCGAAAGGTGTCGCGAACCAGGTAGTGGATTTGTTGCTGAATACCAGCAGCAGGCTGGAAGACTACAAAAGAAATTTGTTTGACCAGAATAAAATTCTGGAACAAAACGCCAGGGAGCTTACCGAAGCGAATGCGCGACTGGAACAGGAAACTGTCCGCCAGAGAAATATTTTGCGGAATCTGCGGAATACCGCAACGATGCTGGCCAGCTATTCCAACAAAAATGTTTCCATAGAAGATTCAAACATCGAATTGCTGACCGAGTTGGTGGAGCAACTGATTCAACAACGTGAACAGGACAGGTTGTTGCTGGTAGAAAGTCAGATAAAATACAGTTCACTCGTTGAACAAATGAAGCTGGTTGTTTTTCAAACCGACAGTGAAGGAAATTTTACTTTTTTAAATAAAGCCTGGAGTACCTTATTGGGATACAATCTGAATGATTCTCTGGGGAAAAACATTACCCAATTTATTCATGAGGACGATTTGGAGGAAGCGTATCTTTTAATCCGGGGTATGATCGGAAAAGATGAATCGGAAAAGCAATTCAGAATGCGATTCAGATCGTCCACCGGAGAAATTCTCTACATGGATTTCAACGGGAAAGTCACCTTTGACAGAATGGCAAATGCCCTTGGTTTATCAGGGACATTGAACGATACAACACGTGAACATCTTGCCGCGGAACAGGTAGTCTCTCAAAAGAATTTTTACGAAAATATCCTGAACCAGATGCCGGCGGATATCGCGGTGATGGGTCCTGACCAGCGTTACCTTTTTGTGAATCCTGCCGCTGTGAAAGATCCCGAAGTGAGGAAATGGATTATCGGTAAAAACATGAAGGAATATTGCGAATATCGTAATCGTGATATTTCAATTGCGGATATTCGTGACAGAAGTATTCAAGCCGCAATTCAAAATAAGCATTCGGAAGATGTAGAAGAGGAGTTTTCTTTTCCCAATGGAAAAACACGTTATCATCTGCGAAGGCATTTTCCGGTGTTCGATACTTCCGGAAATCTGAAAAATATAATCGGTTACGGTATTGATATCACGGAACAAAAAGAAGCTCGCCAAAAACTGGCTCTGACCGCTTCCCGGATGACCACGCTGATCCGGAATATGAATGCAGGAATTGTCGTAGAGGATCAAACAAGAAAAATTGTAGTCGCAAACGATAAATTCTGTGAGCTCTTTGGTATTTCATCAGATCCATCAGAATTGCAGGGTACTGATTTTACATCATCTTCTAAACAATGGATGCATCTAGCGAAAGATCCTGACGGATTTGTCAGTCGAATTGACAAAATTCTTTCCCAACAGGAACTGGTGCTGCAGGAGAAAATAGAATTTACCGACGGACGTGTGATGGAAAGGGATTTTATTCCAATCCTTGTTGACGGGAATACGTATCTCGGTCACCTATGGCAATACCGTGATATCACGCAACGCTTGCAGATGGAAACGCAATTGAAGGAAGCGAAAGAAACAGCAGAACAATCTCTTCGTGCAAAAGAGCAATTCCTGGCTAACATGAGTCATGAGATTCGCACGCCAATGAACGCGATACTTGGGATGAGTAATTTGTTGTTGAAAACAGATCTCACTCCAAAGCAGAATCAATACCTGGAAGCGATCCACAACAGTTCGAAAAACCTGTTGGTAATTATTAACGACATTCTTGATTTCAGCAAAATCGAAGCTGGAAAACTGGAGCTGGAGAAAGTTGGTTTCAGGATGAAAAAACTGATCACTTCAACACTTGATTCCTTCCTGTATGCCGCCGCTGAGAAATCTCTTTCCTTGAATTACGAAATCAAGGACCTTGACGAGCCTGTATTGCTTGGAGATCCGGTTCGCCTATCACAAATCATCATCAACCTGGTGAGCAATGCTATTAAATTCACGGAACAGGGTGGAATAAATGTCGTCGTGAAGAAAGTTTCGGAATTGGATAATCAGGTTCGTGTGCAAATTAGTGTAATGGATACCGGCATCGGAATTCCTGATGGTAAATTGAACGCGATCTTCGACAGCTTTACACAGGCGGATGTGGGCGTCAGTCGTAAATATGGCGGAACAGGCCTTGGGTTGTCTATCAGTAAGAAACTGGTAGAAATGCAGGGCGGTGTGATCGAAGTACAAAGCCGTGTGAACATGGGTACTTCATTCATTTTTGAATTGTGTTTTGAACGAGGCACCCAGTTTGATTTGCATGAGGAAAAGAATATCGAAATTCGTCAACTGAAGTCTGGATCGGTTCGCGTATTACTTGCGGAAGACCACGAATACAACCAAATGTATGCTACTTCTTTAATGAAGGAATGGGGTTTTGAAATCGATGTTGCAAAGAATGGTAAAGTGGCCATTGACATGTTGATGAGCAAACCATATGATATTATTCTCATGGATGTTCAAATGCCGATTCTCAGTGGTATTGGAGCAACGAAATTTATCAGGACCAAGCTTTCCGAACCATTGCGCAGCATACCGATCATTGCCATGACGGCGAACGCGATTAAGGGTGATCATGAGAATTGTATCGAAGCCGGTATGGACGATTACATCGCGAAACCATTCGATCCTCAGCAGTTGTACAATAAAGTTTCAAATCTTTTGTACAACCGAAAAGGAGTGCAGATCCAACAAGTAGCTGAAAACAACAAGCCTGAAAAAGGGACCTTGGATCTTTCTGACACTGAGCCATTGGTTGATCTGTCTTTCCTGAAGAAAATGTCGAGAGGAAATCGTGTGTTTGTGATGAATATGATCAATATGTTTTTCGAAACATCACAACCGTTGATCGAACAAATAAAGCGCAGTCACAAAAATGGTGAAATGGAAAAAGTTCGGAAGAACATCCACAAAATGAAACCTTCCGTGGATTCGATGGGAATGAAACTGTTGAAAAATCTTCTCAGTCGCATTGAAAACTCCATCGACAAACAACAGCATCTCGACAAAATTGATGACTGGCTGTGTGAAGCTTACCAGTTGTATGATCGCTCGGAAGAAGCACTGCGCGCAGAGCAATCAAGAATGGAAGTAGCGGTATAGAAATTATTTGTTAGGTGGAACAATAAAGTTGTAACCGGTTCCTTTCAGGGTGATAATTTTCAGTTGAGGGTCGGCACTCAGATGTTCCCGCAATTTACGGATGTATACATCCAGATTTCTTGAGTTGAAAAAGGAATCGTCGCCCCAGACTTTCTTAAGCAAAATTTTGCGGTCGACAACCTGGTTTTGCGCTGCAACCAGGATGTCGAGTATTTGTGCTTCGCGATTGGAGAGTATAATCACTTTGTCCGCCGAATGCAATTCATATTTCCCCGGGAAAAATACGAGTGATCCTAATTTAATTTTATCCTGAACTGCATTTACCAAAGTTCCGGGAGAATTGATACGAAGCTGGTTTTGGATTCTAACCATCAATTCTTCTACACTGAATGGCTTCTTAATATAATCTGTTCCTCCGGATTCAAAACCCTTGATGAGGTCTTCGGTTTGACTTTTTGCTGTGAGGAAAATAATGGGGATTCGCGGATAGAGATCTCTGATACTTTTTCCCAATGTAAACCCATCTGTACCGGGAAGCATCACATCCAAAACGCAAATATCAGGTGAGAAGGAATTGAGAATATCAGTCATCTCATTCCCGTCGGTCCGTAACATCACATCAAACCCCCGGAATTCAAGGGTTTCTTTTACAACCTTTCCGAGGAAGGGCTCGTCTTCTACGTATAGAATCTTCGTTTTCATTTGCTGACTTTCGGGAGATGGATCTGAAAACAAGTGCCGCCTTCTTTCATATTCTCAACAGTTATTGTTCCGCCATGTTGTTGAATCACCGTAGCAGTATAACTGAGACCAAGTCCATGGCCTTTTACCGTATGTCCGCCATCCATAGGAACTCGATAAAATTTATCGAAAATCTTATCCTTGTATTTTTCTTCGATTCCCGGGCCATTGTCACGGATGTAAATTGAAAAGCCTGAATTTGTTTGTTCCAGCTGAACGGATACAATAGGATTTTCTCCTGAATACTTTATTGCATTGTCGAGAATATTCAGAATGGCGCCCTGTAAATGCACGGGGTCGCCGGAGTAAATAAAATTTTCACCCGAGCAACTGAAAGTAATTTTTGCATTGGAACCTGTTGCATGTATCTTAAACGATGTGATTACCTCATTGATCAGCTCATTGAGATTTAGTTCCTTCACATCAAGTGATTGGATCTCTTCTCCGAGCAGGGAAGTATTCAGCACTTTCGCAATGAGTGACTCCAGTCGTGTAATTTCCCTGGAAGCCATGTCGAGGTATTCGGTCGTTTTTATATCCTGCTTACGAATATCAGGATCCTGGAGAGCTTCAACAACAACTTTCACCGTGGATACAGGGGTTTTGAGTTCATGTGATATGTTATCGATGAAGTCGGCCCTTAGTTTGTTTAGCAGAAATTGTTTTCGCAACGATTTGTAAGAAAATACAAATGCCAGTCCTGTGACCGCTACCATTATCAAACCAAACACTATTTGCGGCGATATTTTTTTAAGAATATAAACAGAGAAGTCGCTGACCATGATTCCATATGACAAAGGCGATTCTGTCATCTTTATCAGCAATGATCCCGGAAGAGTTGGCCCGCTGCTATCGGATTCTCCTTCAGCAGTCCATTTTGTGTTGAAGGTCCAATGTTTACGTAAAAAGTCTTCACGTACAAGATTTTTGAATAATGCAGTATCCGCATTGGCATAAATAGATTGTTCGATAGAATGAATGTTGCCGTCAGATGTAGAAACTTCTTTTACAATCAACTTGACACCTTTGAGTAAAAAATCTTTTGTCGAATCACTTTTGTGGATGAATGTGACCGTGTTTTTATTGTGCGTGCCATCGCTGTCGCTGATGACAGTGATAATTGAGTCACGGGAAAATTTATCAAAGTTGGAACTGATTTTTAATTTTTGTTCAAAGACAGATCCTGGCCTCGGAATTGAATTCGTTGAGTCTACGTGTATTTTAAATCCTTCTTTGTTCGCAAGTAAAGGATTAATAAAGTCATTAACCAGCATGGAATCCAGTACTTGTTGTCTGGCATTCATGAAGCTTTCAGACAATTCATTCTTCAAATTATTTTGTTCTTCACGGTACTGTCCTCTCAGCCATATTCCGACCAACACAAAAAGCATTACCTGGGCAATAGCCATCAAAAGGCCAAGCCGGGTTAGTTTGTTTTTGTGTGGATTTTTGGTCATGAAAATACTGATGATAATTCGTTTGAAAGACAAATGTAAACCGCTTGTCCCGTTCACTCAAGCGATTAACCTTAATTAACCTTAATTGACACAGGATTAACCTCAAGGTAGGAAATCTGATGGTACTTTTGAAAAAAAAACACCATGAAGAACATTCTGATAATTACGGCTCTTGCATTGGCATTAAATACTTCAGCACAAACCAGCGGAAAGGTGAGTTATGAGGAGAAGTTCAAACTGAATATTCAGATTGATGATACGGATGCCAACAACGAAATGCTCCGGAATTTGCCTAAGGAAAGAATCTCAACAAAAGAATTAATTTTTAACTCCGAGGCTTCCATTTATAAAAGGGACCCGGCGGGTGATAAAAAGAAAGCTCTGGAAAGTGAAAGTGGAGAAGGGAAGATTGTCATCAAAATGGATGAGCCGGATGATTGTTCGTATACGGATGTAAAGGAAAAAAAAGTTTACGATCAACGAGACTTTATGTCCAGACAATTTTTGATCACATCCGGTTTTGAAGATCAGGTATGGAAGCTGACAGGTAATGAGAAAAAAATTCTGGATTATCCTTGCCAGGAAGCTGTTTTACAAGACACCAATAAAAAAGCGATCGCATGGTTTACTTCAGCCATTCCGGTATCCATCGGACCGAATGGGTATTGTAACCTTCCGGGATTGATTCTGAGTGTTGAAGTAAATGGCGGTGACCAGGTAATGACTGCTACGAAAGTTGATTTAAGTCCGGTTGATGCAAAGCAGATAGTGAAACCAAAGGAAGGAAAGAAAATGACCAAGCCTGAATTCCGGAAAATGGTCGCGGAGAAACAAAAGGAAATGCAGGAAGAGAATGGAGGAGGGAATAATGTCATTATCAAAATTAAACACTGATCGGTTAAGCACAGATTTATTTTAAGGAGGAATGATCCGATTCAGGAAAATAATTGAGATGAGAAGAATCAAAAAAGAAAAATTGAAAGTAATTGTCCGCTTTCTACTGGTGTTCATTCTATGGATACTATCAGGAGGCGCAAAGAAAGTATTTGCCGAGAATTCAGGATTGAAAGGCAGAGTAGTGGATACAACAGGAAGTGCTCTGCCCTATGTCACTATCACATTGCTACAACCGGGAGACAGTACGCTCTCTTATTTTGCAGTGAGCACTTTGCAGGGAACATTTGAATTGAGCAATATTGCCGCGGGCGATTATGTTTTGCAAGTAGCAAGTGTTGGTTTCAATTCAATATATCGCAGAATACACTTTCCTGTTGCCGAGCAGGAACAAGACCCGGTATTTGTACTGCGGATCAGGACAGTCAATCTGAAAGCGGCTGAAATCAATGCGGAAAGAATTCCAATACGATTGAAGAAGGACACTATTGAATACGATGCAGCCGCTTTTAAAACCGCTCCGGATGCGGCGACAGAAGATTTGCTGAAAAAACTTCCGGGAGTTGAGGTCGACAGAAATGGAAATATCAAAGCTCAGGGAGAAGATGTAAAAAATGTACTGGTGGACGGGAAAGAGTTTTTTTCGAGTGATCCGAAAATTGCTACTCGCAATTTACCGGCAGATGCCGTAAAGAAAGTTCAGGTTTACGACGAAAAATCAGATCAGTCGGTGATGACCGGAATAGAAGACGGAGAGAGAAATAAAACCATCAATCTTGAATTGAAAGATGATAAGAAAAACGCGTGGCTGGGTGAGGTGCAGGCGGGAGGAGGAACGGATGAACATTATCAGACTTCAGGGAAAATTTACCGGTTCAGTGGGGAAAACCAGGTTGCGGCTTTGGGAATGCTCAATAATATCAATCAGTTTGGGTTTTCATTTCAGGATTATATGAGTTTCAACGGCGGACTAGGCGGAGATGGTGAGGGATTCAGGATTAATCTTGGTGAGGAGGATGTTCCATTGAATTTTGGTCAGGCGGTGAATGGCAATATCGCTTCGGGCGGAGCTGGATTTAATTTTTCTCATGAAGCAAAAAAAGACAAACGATTTTCATTTAGTTACCTGGCGAATGGAGCAAACAAGTCGTTGCTCGAACAAACACATACACAGAATTTCCTGAACGGATCCTATTTCAGTACTGATGAAAATCTGGAAGAAACAGAGCGTGACCGTGCACATCGGTTTAATTTTGGCTGGAGAAATAAAATTGATTCAACACAAAACATTCGAGCATCCGGGAAATTGAGTATCAGTAATGGCAAACAGGATGATTATATCAGCCAGGTGAATCAGAATGAGAATACTATCCAAAACTCAATGACTTCTTTTGAGGCTCAAAAATCTTGGCTGCTGAGTGGTTCAGCGAGCATCGGTTATTTAAAAACATGGAAAGGTTCCTGGCGATTGTTTAAAATTTCCGCTGACGGTTCGGTGAGGAATAAACGAATTGAGTCGGCACGAAATGGTTTGTTGAGCTTTACGAATCCTCCCACAGATAATTCATACCGTCAATTCCGAACCGATGAAACTTCCGGATACAATGCAAGTGCTACAAGTTTTGTAACACGTGATTTGGGTAATGACTGGTACCTTGAGCCAAAGGTTATTGTTGGAGGAACAGAGGAAAATCTTGACAGAAAGGAAGGCGTTGAGGCGGACACTGAAAATGCGATTGATTCGCTGAGTCCCCGGTATTCGCGTCGTTTTACATGGATTCGTCCGGGAATCACTCTGAAGCAGAGTCGTGAAAAAACGAGAATAGAATTTTTTCTCAGTGAAATAATGTCAAAACACGAGAGGGGGATTATAGGGCTGGAGGAAAGAGGAGATAATTACATCGCATTTTTACCGGGCATGTCTTTTGAAAAAGACATGAAGGGAGGGAAACGATTTGGTTTGGGCTATGAATCTGAAATGGAAGCACCGGGAATATCTCAACTGCTTCCGGTTATTGATCGTTCGGATCGATTGCAAAGCATGGAGGGAAACGAAAGACTTGTTCCTGAAACCCGGCATCGCCTGCATCTGAACTGGCTGAGATTTGACCAGTTTTCTTTTACTTCATTTTTTTCGAATTTATTTTTCACTTATACGCACAATAAAATTAACTGGTCACGGGAAGTGCATCCGGATTTGAGTCAATCCTTAACACTGATCAATGTACCGGACGATTACAGGGCATCTGTTTCATTTGAATATTCGCGTCCTGTAAGAAAATTGGGAATCGCTTTGCATGCAGGTGTGGATGAAAGCTGGAACCAGGGAACAAACAGGGTAAACGGAGTAAGCAATACGCAAACAAATCTGGAACACACATTTAGTTTGCGTTTCGATAACCGTAAGAAAGAAAAGATCGATGCGAATATTGGAGGGAATGTTTCTTTTCGTTCCTCCCGGTATTCCCTGAATTCTGAAATAAACCGTAATTATTTTCAATGGTCGGTTTTTCTTGACCTGAATTATTCCATCACAACGAAATGGCAATTCACGGCATCCGCTGATCTCACAAAGTATGAAGCGGAAGGATTTGCGGCATCACAAACAATCCCTTTGATCAAAGCTTCGCTTTCGAGGAAGCTGTTTAAGTCCAATCGTGGCACCTTAATTTTGGAGGGTTTCGATTTGCTAAACAGAAATACGGGAATAGAAAGAACCGCAGAACTGAATTTTCTTCAGGAGAGAAAAAGTAATACCATTGGAAGATATGTGCTGCTGACTTTCAAATTCAGATTAAATAAATTTGAGAAGAAGGATAATTTCGATATAAAGGTGAATGGGCGGTAAATGAGTACGTAATAAATCAGGGCATGAAATGAAATTTCATGCCCTGATTTATTGTGATCAAAATTATAAGCGATCCTTTCTGAAAAATCTGCAATCTGACTGTTTGATTTTATTCTGCTTTATTTTTTTAAAACAACTCTGATCATAATGTCTTCTTTTTTCTTTTTATAACATTCAAAGACAAATGCGTCATCTCCGGCTTTCAGGATTCGATTTTTTGAAAATTGATATAATTCTATTCCGTTAAATTCTTCGATATCTAAAATAGGAAGGCGCTTGGTTATGCCGAGCGAATCATCAATACTATAGGCGGTCAAATACCCTCCTTTGCCGTCAGTAAATTGTTCGGGGACCTGGTTAGGAAGTAACTTATTATTTTCTTTATTATCGAGGAATATCACATAGTGCATATCCTTTCCCATTAATATTTTATAGCTTAAACCCCCGAGTCCGCTATACCCCATCTGGAGTTTTGGAATTTTTTTCATCCAGGTTAATTTCCCGTCACTGCTTAGTTTGGTAACGAGAATATCATTATAATAATATCTGGTTGTCCTTGAAACACGTCCGTTGAAATTCGATTCTGTAGTCACGGTATATGCTTGTTCTCCTACCAGGACATAACTTCCATCATCTCTTACAATTAGTTCATTTAATCTCAAATTTGCAAATTCGGCATTGCTTTTCGTTTCGTCTTTTTCGTTTCGTTTTTGTTGTTTTTTACTTTCGTTCTGATTCAAGATTTCCATTGGAATTTCAAAACTCTTTGTATCGATTACTTTTCCTGAATTATCAATTTTGAAGGAAATGATTCCGTCTGCATTGCCAAGGTTTTTTCCGGAATTGTAATAGCCGACACAAAGAATTTTATTTTCGGGTAGTCCATATATCCAGAGTTTGCCAATAAATTTTCCAGGCATTTCGAGTGGAATAATTTCAGCTGTGGTTGTATTTGGTTTGTATTTCAATAATTCGATATGAAAATTTGGATCGTCGCCTTTTTTAATTTTGGTGGAATTGTCGTTATAAATGAGGCTTAGTATATATGCATTACCGTCAGCATCAACTGTGTAGTCCATGATGTTCATCTTTTTTTCAGTGTACGGCATCGTGATTTCCTGATTCCAGACAGGTTTCAGGTCTTTATCAAAGATGTTTAAGCCGACGATTTCATTATTTAAGGCATCTCTTTTAATTTTTGGTTTCAAACTATATTGAATCAGCAGGTGGGATCCACTGTAGGATTTTTGGAATAAGTAATTTCCGAATGATGTTCCCATAGGAATACCCATCATTGATGCGGTATTAAATCCTGCTACGTTGTTGGCTTCATAAAGAAATTTACCATTGCCAATCGGTTCTCCTTTGTCAAAGTCAATTTCCCTCATGTACATTTTTTCAGAGTCTTCTTTGTCTTTATTGACAGAGGTATAGAAATAATAATAGCGATCATTAAATTCAGTGATGTATACAATTCTTGCTTTTTTTATTTGTATTCCATTTTCATCAGGGGTATAGTTAAATGAATTTGTTGCGAGCAGTTCCGGTTTTTTTGTATTGAATTTTTGTATGATCATTTTATCATCCGCGAATTTAATGGCCATAGCTTCATCGCCTTTGCTGTAGTAGTCTTTCCAGTAGGAATCGATGACTTGATAAGGTTTACTTGCTGAAACTTTGGGTTGTGCGTAAACACGAGTTCCGAGAATAAGTAATAAGACAACAAAGAAGACATTGTTTTTCATAATGATGTATTTGATTGTATGTGTAATGATAAACCCCTGAAAAATGATATACTGATCAATGAGTATGAAAGATATCGAAGAGTATAAAACATGTCATAATTATTGAAAATATAATTGTTTTGCAAATAATATTGTAAAAGGCCTAAAAGACGATGAATTCGAGAAGAAATCCTGATTAATAAATTAATATCTGAGTTGATTCTACGGACCGAATCGTATTATTGAAATACATCCAAAAGTATGAAATAGTATTTTTTAAAATAGTGAGTAGAAAATCCAACAAGTAGCAATATTGCAAAATGAAGCCGGAATTTAGAGATTGTACATATTATTTAGTTGCATGAAAAACTCAAATATGGAAAAATATTTTGCATAAAATGCGTAAGCATTTTAGTTTGCCCGTCCTGGCTCCGGAGGAGCCAACGCATTGTAGCAATTTTGATGAATGAATGTTGGAGGATAGACACAGTTGAGTTTATCTATCCTCCGAATGTTTGGGATGGAATTTTGGTTACAATGCTTGGACTCCTCCGGAGTCATGTTGCATAATCCATGCGACAATGCTTAGACTGTTCGGGGATTTGCATTAAGTCTCTATTTCGACTCAGGTTTAATTTTTCACGCCTGGCTCCGGAGGAGCCTACGCATTGTAGCAATTGTGGTGATTGAATGTTGGAGGATAGACACAGTTGAGTTTATCTATCCTCCGAATGTTTGGGATGGAATTTTGGCTACAATGCTTTGACTCCTCCGGAGTAGTATTTAGTAATTAATTAGATGCAAGTTTAATTCCCCATTCCTGCTCCGGAGGAGCCTACTCATGGTAGCAATTGTGGTGATTGAAGGTTGGAGGATAGACGCAAAAAAACCTGTCTCGATTTTTGTAATGATTTATCTAGCCCCGGGTGAAGCAAGCTCCTGCTTGCGGAACACGGGAAGGGCGGTGGATGCGAAGAGGAATGTATCGCTCCAAATTCTGAACGCATCGGCAGTTTATTTTTAACTACCACGAGGCCGGAATTAAATCAATTAATTGTTGCTGATGCAGGAGCAGCGACCTTCGACGAATTCCTGCTGTATTGGAATTTGTCTTTCAGCTTCATGATGGGTTTCTCAACGAGATACCATGAACATTCGGCGAATCCAATGGCTGTGATAAAAAGGAAAATGGTCCGGAAGTTCTCTCCTTCAGGGATCAAATTCGGGATCAGTTCTTTCACTTGATTATAAAAATCCGGCATAAAAAAATGATAGAGATAAATTCCATAGCTGATTTTTCCAAGGTGAACAACAAAACTATTTTCAAGCAGCACTTTTGGCAGGGAAGTAAATTTCATTTGTGAGGCTTTCATCACAATAAAAAATGCAAAAAGAGAAAACAGGAAATTGTTTCCGGTTACTACTACAAAATCATAGGCTCTCGGATAGATGATAAAATAGAGAAACGGAAGGAAGGAAAGCGGAATGATAAATTTGTATTTATTGATGCGGTTCAGAATGGATTCTTTATACAGACTCCAATAGGCGAGCAACGCGCCAAGTCCAAGTGAGTCCGCGCAACTGATGGTGAGCGCATTGATGGCAGTAGAATAGCCAAGGTATTGATAATACCAGACTTTGAAAATCACAGAAAGGAGTACAATGCCGATAATAATTTTTTCGATGTGTTTTTTCGGACTGAATAAAATCAGGAATGGCCAGATAAGGTAGAATTGTTCTTCTACTGCCAGTGACCAGAGATGATTGAAGGAACCGATGTAAGGATGGCTGTCGATGGAGACGTAAATATTGGTTGTATAGGTGATCAGCCAGACCCAGATATCTTTTGTGTTTTGAAAATTGATCAGCAGGAGATAGAAGATGGTCAGATAATAGATTGGGAAAATTCTTATTGACCTTCTGAAATAAAATGATTTCAGTACGCTTTTGGTTTTTGTATCGCCTGAAAGTATTTTTTCTTTATTGATGAGCAGGATTTTTGTGATCAGATAGCCGCTGATGACAAAAAACAAATCGACACCTTGTCCGAATGGAAGGCGATTCAGGTAAGTATTTTCGAAATGAATAAAATGACAAATTAAAACACCAAAGACCGCGTAGAATCGGAGTCCGTCTATTTGCCTGTTGTATGAAAGGATTGAATTGTTTTCCAAAATAATTTGAATGCCTTTGATGCAAAGAAATAAAATAATACCAAGTTCTGCAGGGAATAGACCAATTGCTTTCCATCATTTTCAGTGCTTGAATATGAATTCATGGTTTCATGTCAGCTCCCGCCAACGGAAATTTCTCCCAAAACGGGAAAATCAGAAAAGCGAAATCAGCCTTTTTAGTGTAAAAAATGACATATTCTGAGCTGGTCCGACTTTGGCAAGCACGGCCGCGAAAATAAGCGGGATATGTCCAATAAAGCTAAATCTATTGTGATCGTCGATGATGATCGCCACTTCGCATCACTTGTTGAATACGAACTGGAGATGAATGGATTCACGGATGTGAAGACTTTTCATGAGCCTTTGGATTTCATGAACAGCCTCACGGAAGAGCCTTATCTCGTTATCCTGGATTTTCAATTTGATGATACAACCGGATTGGATGTATTGCGGGAAATAAAAATGTTGAATCCGGATATTCATGTGATCATGCTGAGCGGACAGGAATATATCAGCAATGCAGTGAGCACATTGAAATACGGAGCCTTTGATTATGTGGAGAAGAATCAGGATTCATTTGGACGACTTCTCAGTATTATAGAACGATTAACAGTACTTGATAAAGAAGTAGAGTTGACGCATGGAACAGGAATTAAGAAAAAGTTTATGAACAAGATTGGACTAAACGCGATGCTATCGGGTACGATAGGAGCGCTGTTTTCCTCCGGTCATTAATCCAAAAAGGTGTGGGAACCAACGGATCAAAAATCGGAAAAAAAATTCAACAGCTTTGTTTACTGACAGTACTTATTGTTTTAAGTGGATGTCATACACAACGTTTGTTCGTCGGAGATGAAGGCAGTAATGCCGCATTGTCGGATGTATTTTCAAAACAGGCACAGCTTATTCAGCCGGATGATAAAATCACGCTGAGTATCTGGGACCATGAAGAACTCAGTATCGGTTCTGTCTTTGGAATTTACAATTCCAATGAAATCTATGGTAAATGGGTGATGGTTAACAGTGTCGGACAAGTGATGCTTCCGAAAATCGGAGCAGTAAAACTTGGCGGACTTACCATTTCGGAAGCGACAGAAACCTTAACTACAATTTATTCCCGGTTGATCGTGAACCCGGTGATTGTTCTCAAAGTGCTGAATCGTGAGGTGACAGTACTTGGAGAAGTAAAATCACCGGGTACACTCCAACTGGAAAAGGAGTATACCAACCTGGTAGAAATTCTCGGCCGTGCGGGCGGACCGGAATATTACGCGGATGCACGAATTCTGAAAATCATCAGAGGGAAAGACGAAACGAAAAAGGAATACAGTCTTGACCTTACCCGTCTCAGCACTATAGAAAAAGAAAATATCTGGTTGCAGTCGGGCGACATCGTTTACCTGCCTCCATTTAAAAGAAAATCTCTGCAAAGAGAATCCGGTACACTTGTACCACTCGCTGCTATTTTATCCAGCGTGGCCATCTTTTTAACACTTGTGAAATAAGATGGGCGACAAGCAGCAACTCAAAAAATTTCTCTTGCCGGCTATCAAAGGTTTGCCGGTGATCGCCTTGTTCCTGGTGATCGCGATTCTATTCGCTTCGCGGATCTTGTATTACGCGACACCAAAGTATGAGAGTACAGCGATGCTGAAGCTCGATGAAAAGAACAATGGAGTATCGGAGAATAATCTTTACAAGGACTTCGACGTATTTTCTTCATCAGGAAAAATCGCAACGGAAGAAAAAGTCATTCAGAGCCAGGTATTGGTAAAGAAAGCTTTCCGAAATCTGGATTTCAGGATTTCTGTATATAGAATAGGTGATATCCGTAAACGCGAATTGTATAAATCTTCTCCGTTTAAGATTCATTACATCCTTAAGGACAGTGCTTTATTTGATAAAACAGTACAACTTACAGTGCTGAACGATTCCACTTTCCATTTGAAAGTGAGTGCAGGCCGGCAGGAAGTTGATACGACCGGAAATTTCGGAGACATGCTGATCACCAAAGTTGCGGCATTCAGAATAGAACGAAATGATTCACTGATTCAAAGCACGCCTTCTTTCGCGCTGGTTGATGATTACGAATTTATTATTCATTCTGACGAGGCGCTTGTAAATACCGTGATTGGTGACAGGCTCGATGTAAAAGCGCTGGATCGTGATATTCCGATCCTTCGTATTTCCTACGCGTGTGAAGTTCCGCAAAAATCCGCCGACTTCGCCAATGCTCTTGCAGCGGCTTATATCAGTGATTATATCGAAAGTAAATCGGAAGCAGCGGCGAAAACTGTGCAGTTCATCGATGATCGTCTTGATCAAATCGGACGAGAATTGAAAGAATCGGAATTGAAGCTGGAAGAATATCGTTTGAAATACAAGATCATCAATACTTCCCAGGAAACGGAAACCGGTTTACGTAAGCTTTCGCAATTGAAAGTGGAGCAAACGAATCTGGATATGGAAGCGGCGACATTGGATCAGTTGCAGAATTATGTCGACAACCGTAAAGATTTTAACGAAGCCGGACCTGCATTCGATGCGATCTCGGATCCGTTGTTCGCCGACATGATAAAAAACCTGAAATCCTACCAGCAGGAACGCAGGGAATTGCTCACACGATACACGCCTGATCATGAAAAAGTAAAACTCATTGACGGAAAAATCGATGATGTCGTAAAATATAGTCGTGAAGCTATTCTGAATGCAAAGCAAAGTATCCGTGCGAAAAGAGCGGAAATGGATGCGGCAGTAGAAACAGCGGATCACGAGTTTGACAATCTTCCAACGAAAGAAAAGAACATGATTATCCTGGAAAGAAATTTCCAGCTGAATCAAAAAGTTTACCAATTCCTCCTGGAGAAAAGAACAGAAGCTTCCATCGCGGAAGCAGCAACGATCTCTTTTCACAGGATCATACAATACGCGTCGGTTCCCACGACACCGGTCTACCCTAAGCGAGGATTTTTATTAATCCTCGCCGGGGTCACCGGATTATTGTGCGGAGTTTTGTTTGTATACCTGCGTCGTTATGCACGTGGTAAGATTGAAGACAAGGAAATGGTTGAAAAGATGACAAGTTCACCTGTTGCGGGAGTGATCCGGGAAATGGGCGATAGTCCTGTTCAGGAAGGAAACAATTCTTTTTCAGATCTGGCGACCAATCTTATTTTACATGGATTGATCAATGGTAAGAAAATCGTAACCATTACTTCGTCTATACAGGGAGAAGGGAAAACATTTATTGCAAAACATCTTGCTTCCGCGCTTGCAAGAAGCGGATGGAAAGTGGTTATCGCCGATTTGAATCTGCATCACGCTTCAGTTCATACCAATGAATCGATTCGTCAGATTCCGGGAATGAGTGAGTATTTGCGTGGGGAGGTGACATTGGATAAAATCATTCAGAACTCAGGCACACACTCTCTTTTACTTGCCGGAGCCGGACAGGATCGCAGCGACAGTACATTGTTGTTTAGTCAGCCTCAGCTGAAGGAAAAAATCGAAGGGTTGTATGCTTACGGTGATATTATCATTCTGGATACTTCAGCGACAGCCAACGCGATTGACGCGCTAGCGCTGATGAAAATTTCAGATTTAAATTTGTACGTCGTCCGTTCAGAATATACCTCATCGCATTTGCTCACTTATTCGGAAATGCTGAAACAGGATTACAAAATTGAAAATATGTACACCGTGCTGAACGGTTTACACAAAGCGACAAATTTCAACGGAGATCTCACAGGTACAAAGTATTCGTATCAATACAAAGCCAAAGGGTGGAAGGCCCGTGTTTCACACTATGTTAACCACTATTGGAAGTGAAAAAACTGAAAAGTATCTATTTTACTAATCGCCAGGCACCCATCGCATTGATCGATCAGGCCGTGGTGAGCGGAGCCGGTTTTGTTACCGGTGTATTGCTTGCTCGTTTTCTGGGATTGAGCAGTTATGGTGTCTTTGCTATGACCTGGCTGGTAGTGTTGTTTTTCGCGAGTATTCAGCAGGCATTTATTATCGCACCAATGCAAACTTTGCTTCCTAAGAAGACCAAAGAAGAAAAGGACTCCTTCCTTAACATGATGTTTCTTCAGCAATTGCTCTTTGCATTGCTGGTGGCTTTGATAACGTATTTGTTTTGCCGGTTTTCCGAGTTGATGTTTTTTGATTCACTGGAACTTCGTTCCGTAGAAATCATTATGCCTTTGGCGGTGTTGACATACCTGATGAATGAATACTTCAGAAAATTATTTTTTGTCGAAGGAAGAAGTCGTACCGCTTTGGTCCTCGATCTGATATCATACAGCACACAAATTCTGGGTTTACTGGTTGTGGCCTATATGCATCAGCTCAATTTGCAACGTGCCATCATCATCATCGCCTTATCGAACAGCATTTCGTCAACTTATGGTTTGCTAAAAACAAAAAGTCTGCAGTGGCATTTCAGAGAATTTGGTACTCATCTGGTTGAAACCTGGAATTATTCAGGCTGGCTTATAGGAACGTCGCTTCTGCAGTGGTTTTCCGGAAACTTTTTTATTGTGACCGCCGGAGGAATTCTGGGTCCTGTATCTGTAGGAGCGATCCGAATGGCACAAAATATCATTGGCGTATTGAATATTCTTTTTCTGGCCATGGAAAATTTTATTCCATCCAATGCTTCAAAAATTTATCATGACAAAGGATTAAAAAATCTTTACGCTTATTTGCGTCAGGTGATGTTTATGGCCGGAGCGATTACGTTTACATTGATTTTGTCGATAGTTGTCTTTGCACGACAGATTATTGATTTTTTATATGGAAAAGATTATATCAAATATGAAAATGTTCTTTTTGGTTTTGCTTTGTTGTACTTGTTTGTATTCACCGGTTTGTTACTCAGGTTTTTCATTCGTACAGTAGAAAAAAATCGTGACATTTTTATCTCCTATTTACTCAGTGCAGGATTTAGTTTGCTCCTTGCAGCGCCAATGGTGAGTTCTTTCGGAATGGCGGGAGTTTTCGCGGGCCTGATTCTTACACAGGTGATCGTGCAGTTATGGTACCTGTATTCATTAAAAACAGAACTTGTTACAGTATGGAAATAGTTCATCTCATCTTAGGAAAAGCGAATCCACAACGCATGAACGGTGTAAACAAAGTCGTTCATCAGCTGGCTACACATCAATCGATGCTTGGACATTATGTGCAAGTCTGGGGCATCACTCCAACACCGGACGGGGATTACCCTGACCGGAGATACAGCACACGATTGTTCCAGTCGCACAACAACAAGTTCAGGATAGATCATCAGCTTGCGAAAGCGATCCGTGAATCATCCGTAGAAACGAAATTTCATTTGCATGGCGGATTTATTCCGGAATTTTACCACGCGGTGAGAATACTCCACAGCACCGGTCATGAGTTTGTATTTACTCCACATGGCAGTTACAACATGATCGCGATGCAGAAGAATCATTTTATCAAGAGTCTGTATTTTCCTTTGTTTGAAAAATTTGTTGTGTCATCCGCAAAAGCTGTTCATTTTCTTGGAAAGACGGAATATGAAGCGGTAGAAAAACTTTTGCCCGGAAAAAATAAGATCCTGATTCCGAACGGACAGGATTTGAATGAGCTGAAATACAATTTCCGTCCCATCCCAAAAGAGAGGGGAACGGTTTTTGGATTCTGTGGACGGCTGACAGCCTATACCAAAGGTCTGGATCTTATGCTTGAAGCTTTTGCCAAATTCGTTCATGAGGAAAAGCAGCAAGGCGAGTTGTGGTTGATAGGTGATGGAGAAGACAGAGCCTTTCTTGAAAAACGCGCGCACGATCTGAAGATAGATTCACTGGTTACATTTTATGGAGCATCCTTCGGAGAAGAAAAACTGAACACGATTGCGAACATGGATGTTTTTCTACATCCTTCGCGGAATGAAGGTCTGCCCATGTCTGTTCTTGAAGCTTCCGCCTTACTGGTGCCATGCATTGTGAGCGAAGAAACCAATATGGCCTCCTATATCCGTGAGTATCAATCCGGAATCGCCTTACCGGCGAATACGGTTGGAGACATTTGCCGCGCCATGGAAATCGCTGTTCGTGAAATTTCTGAACGAAAATGGGAACAGAAGCGCTATCAGGCACGTAAGATGATCCAGGCGGAGTTTGACTGGAAGAATATTGCCTGTCAGCTCATCAATGCCTATGCAGCCTGATCTAAGAAACAGGTCCTTGCACAAGGGTGTCCATGGAAAAAACGAATTCTTTACAAAAACTGTTTAATATCCTGATCCTGATCCTTCTGATCAAGATTGCAGGATATTTTACCGTTTCGGAGAATGTCGCCATTACACGAATCCTGAAAATTATTTTTCGGACAGGGATGACCCTGGCCATCTTCGGAGTTTACACTTCTCTGAAAAGCAAAGGTTGGCTGGCCAGCTGGTCCTGGAGTAATTCCATCATTCCATTGTTTTATGGAGCCTACCTGGTGTTGGGATTCATTTCATTCTTCTGGTCAACAGATATAGGGTATTCCGCTCTGCAATTGTTGATGAACCTGGAGAGTTTTCTCTTCGCGTATTATTTTATTGCTGTCTTTCTACTCATTCGTAAACACCAGCCTGAGAGTGCAATCCGGCTAAGTTATTTGCTCGGAAATGCGGTGTTTTTTATTCTGTTGATTTTTGTAGTTGGAGTAATTGTCGCACCGGATATTTTTTACCGACTGACACATGGCGGTGAAGAAGCCCGGCTTGGCGGATACCTGATGAATCCGAATGAACTCGGCATGCTTGCTGTTATTGGCGCGTCCATGGTGGCTTTGGAGCTGAGGGAGAATCGAAGCAAGTTCCTACTCATATTCATGATGAGCATTGCTCTGGTTGCGCTTGTACTTACCGGTTCCCGTTCATCGATGATTGGGTTTGTCTTGATTCTACTTTATTTCACACTCCGAAGCGAAAACAAAAAACTGAAAGCAGGTGTGCTGATCGCGATGGCAGTAGCCATGCCATTTGTATTGAGTACCATCATCATCAAGCAAGGAAATGTCGATGAAGTATTGAGCATGACCGGTCGTCTGCCTTTCTGGAAAGCTTTGCTCACAGAGGGTTTGCCGAATGAACCTTTGTTCGGTTATGGTTACATGCGTATTGCTTACAAAGATTATTTCCAGAGCGTGCACACCTATGCCGGACAGATGACTCACAATACATTTATTCAGGTGTTGATGAATCTTGGTATTGTCGGTTTTCTGCTTGTTATATTGCAATTGGGAATCACGATTCGGTTTTTTCTTCGTTCAAAAGACATTGAGAAAAAAAGTTTTTTTGTCGCTTTGTTTATTCCAATTCTGATCAATTCATTTACTGAGTTCGGGATCTTTGGGGAAACCAATTATGGTATTCTTTTTTATCAATTGCTGATCTTTTACGGAGTCTTGCAATACAACGAGAATCTTTCGCGAAGAGAAAGAGTAATCATGAATACCGGTAAAAAGATCGGTTTTTCAGAAAAATTTGCCGGTTAATCATTCCAATTTTGGGATTTCGTTCCCATTTTACAACAAAGGAAATTTTCAAAGTGCATTAATTAAACAGAAATCCATTCTTTTCTGCATGGCATGGTTTACGGTAATGAGGCTCGAATTTATCACCTCACATGTCCAGATTTCAGAATTCCGATTTGTCCATTCTCCTTCGATTGTTTTCAGGAGAGGGAAAAAAAGTATTTGTTTGTTCCGATGACAAAGGAATAGACCACAACAGCCCGTTTCCCATCCATGTTTTTCACCGGGAAGAATCGATACCTGATTCCGGGCATCTGGTTTTATTGGTATCTGATTCGGGTTTTCTCGATAAGATCAATGATCTCCGGAAGTTTGACCAGGTATTTCTGATTTCAGGTGAAGGAAAATCAATTCATGGATTTCATCATTATGCCTTTCATGGCGTTTGCAATCCCGACAAGACTTTGCGCTGGATTTATCCTTGCGATTTGCAAAAGCCAACGTTTTTAAATTTATACAATGCAGGCACAATTAAGGGTAGAATATTTCAGACACTGGTAAAACTGGCTTTCAGATTTGGATTGCGGTCCGCGCCGGCGTCACTTTCGTTCAGTTTGTATTCTCGCCAGCCTTCCCGTTTGGATAATTTGCTCCAACAGGTAAAACACGATCAGTATTCCATTTTTACAGGAACTATAGGTGTGAACAGGAAATGCGTTGTTGAGATCAATACAAAAGGTAACACCACACATTTTATAAAGATCCCTTTTAGCAGTCATTCCGGTTTGCTGATTCGAAATGAAAAGCAAATGCTGAACATCATGAAAAGTTCCGGTTTCAGAAGCATGGAAACACCTCAGGTGTTGCATGTTGAGGAGATGGACGCCGAAGTGATTGAGAATATTAAACCTGAAAAAATTCAACGCAGCATTGAGTTTACCCATTTACACGCGGGTTGTCTTGTGGAGCTCTATCTGAAAAACCTGACTGTTGACAAAGTCCGTTCGACAGAGTTCATGGAAAGGGTTTTACAGAATATCTATTTAGCAAAAGGAAACCTTGTAAAGAACCCATTGCCTGTTGCGGAGAATCTGCTGGAGAAAATCAGGCAGTTGCAAAAAAGTATAGACATGTCGGCAACGGTGCATCTTGGTATGACACACGGGGATTTTACTCCATGGAACATGTATGCAGGAGAAAAAAAACTGTACGTATACGACTGGGAATTAGCACGCCGGGACGCACCGGTATTGTTTGATGTGATTCACTTCATTTTTCAACGCGAAGTGATGATCAACAAATCATCTATTGAAAAAATTGAAGCGGAAATCCGAAAAGCTTTTGATCAGCCTGCGCTAAAAGAATTGATCCGGATTTTTAATATTGATACTGAATTGCATTACAGGTTGTACCTGATGTCCACCATCAGTTATTACCTCAACATCTATTTGTTACAGGAAAAATTGCATCCGCAGGCATTCTGGCTGATGGAAGCATGGGATGAAGCATTGAGCAGAACCTTGCCGGTGAATAGCACGACCAGTATGCGTCGTGCATGCATTCGCAATTTCTTCAGACAAATTAAAAACAGGAAGTATGCTTTGCTGAAATACATTCATGCCAGCATTGATGATCTTCCCGAATATTCTGACCTTGATTTACTGGTTGCAAAAGAAGAAGTACCCGGAATTCTGACTGTATTAAAAAGACAGTCAGGGGTGATCAAAACAAATGTCTACAAGAAATCATTTATGACCACTGTAGAATTGTTTTTTGAGGATCAATCATTTCTTTCGCTCGACCTGATTCATACTTTTCAGAGAAAAGCGTTGAATTATCTGGATGCAGGTAAGATTCTGCGCAGTGCGACGACAAACGCGGAAGGCATTCGTGTGCCTGAAAAACGTTTTTGTTTTGAATATACCTGGTTGTTCTATACGCTGAATCATTCTTCTGTACCTGAACGATACATCAGATATTACAGTCAGATGGACAGTGTCGTACGCGGACAAATATTAAACCATGTGCACTCTTCCTTCGGGTTGCGTTGTGATGGACTGGAAGATTTATTTCAGTACAAAATTTCAATGCAAAACCAGGTAATGACAGCCATCAGGAACCTGCATGCTAACAATACTGTTCGTCGCATTCAGTCGGCACTGAGTTATGCGATAGATACTGTACGTGATCTGATCAACCGCCGGGGTTTTGTCATTACGCTCACAGGTGTTGACGGCGCTGGAAAATCAACCATCATTGCAGGAATAGAACAAATGCTTCAGGAGAAATTCCGGAAAAAAGTTGTGGTGGTTCGTCACAGACCATCCCTATTCCCCATTCTCAGTGCATGGAAACACGGTAAAGCAAAAGCGGAGGAGATCTCTGTAAGCAAGTTGCCACGCACCGGGACTAACAAAAGTACTTTATCATCCTTGTTTCGATTTATCTACTACTATACGGATTATTTATTCGGACAATTTTATATCTACTTCCGGTATAATCTTCGCGGTATTATTGTGGTGTACGACAGGTATTATTTTGATTTTATCGTTGATGGAAAGCGTTCAAATATACACATGAACCCGAAAATCACTCGATCCTTGTACAAACTCTTATTTAAACCGGAAGTGAATATTCTGTTGTTTGCCCCGGTTGAAGATATTCTGAAAAGAAAACAGGAGCTGGATGCTCAAACGATTCATGAGCTTACAGAGAATTACCGTGAACTTTTTGAACGATTGTCGATGCGTTCAAAGGATGCGATGTATGTTCCTGTTGAAAATACCGATAAGCAGGAAACCCTGCGTGTTATTGAATCCGCGATTGTAAGAGCCGCTTAAAAAGATATACCTACATGAAACAGGTGATGGAACAACTAATCCGCTTGCGTAACCCCAACTTCTCTTTTGACAGGGAAGTTCGCAGCGGATTGTTGCTTTCCTTTTTTACTTCCTTTCTGGTTCAACTCCTGAGAGGAACAAAGCTCCTCGTTTATGGAAAATACGCGAAAGGCATAGCACTCGGGAGAGGTGTACGTTTTTTTTATACTTCAAACATGAGCATCGGACAATTTGTGAAAATCGGTGATCACACTACCTTAAACGCGACAGGTAAAGGACGCCTGGTCATTGGAAAAAACAGCGGAATAGGTGCATTCAGCAGAGTGATCATTTCAACCTCTTTCAATAATCTCGGCAGTCATATTCATCTCGGAGAAAATGTTGGTATTGGAGAATTCGCCTATCTCGGTGGAGGAGGAGGATTGGAAATTGGCGACGATTGTATCGTTGGACAATATTTTTCCTGTCATCCCGAAAACCACAATTATGATAATCCTGAATTATTGATTCGCGAACAAGGTGTAACGCGCAAAGGAATTGTGATTGGTAAAAATTGCTGGATAGGTTCGAAGGTAACAATTCTCGATGGCGTTACCATTGGCGACAATTGTGTGATCGCGGCCGGAGCAGTTGTGAATCGTGACATGCCTGCAAATTCTGTAATCGCGGGAGTTCCGGCACGGGTTATTAAAACAAGGGACAAAGAGTCTGTATTAAATATTCAAAGTTTAGCTTCCTGATATTTTTTTATTCAAATGAAAAAGACAATTCTTGCAACAGCTTACGCGGTGAACCCTTACAAAGGTTCAGAAGATGGAATGGGCTGGAACTATGTGTGCCAGATCGCACGCTTTAATAAGGTAATTGCTGTTACCAGGAAAAATAACCGTGAATCAATAGAGAAATATTTGCGCGAACATTCTGTAGCTGAAGCTGAGAATATTCGCTTCCTGTATTATGATCTTCCAAAATGGACACGCTTCTGGAAAAAAGGTCCATTGTTGTCGATGATTTATTATTACATGTGGCAATTGTTTTTGCCGGTATTTGTAAAAAGACAAAAAGTTGAATTTGATATCGCGCATAACCTGAATTTTCACAATGACTGGACCCCAACCTTTCTGTGGGTTTTTAAAAAGCCCCTGGTGTGGGGTCCGGTAGGGCATCATCCAAAAGTTCCAAAGGAATACATTCTGCCGGTGTATGGATGGAAGTCTTATGTAGCGGATAGATTTCGTTGGGTTTTGAAACTGGCGTTCTGGAAATTTGACCCATTCCTGAAAATTTCAGCAAGGAAAGCTGATATCATTTTGTGTATGAACACCGCTGTAGCGGATCATTTAAAATTTGATACAAAGAAAATGGTAATCTGTTCCTCTGTAGCTTCAGAGGCAACTCCTGAACAAACAAAAATTCAGGATTCAGGATTGCGAATCATTTCTGTTGGAAGATTTGTATGGCTGAAAGGTTTTGATATTACGATTCGATCCTTCGCGAAATTTTACCATGAGCTGAATGAAAAAGAAAAAGAGGGAGTTCACCTGACTCTTGTAGGCGATGGTCCGGCTGCCAATGCTTTGAAAAAGCTCACGAAGGATTTGCAGGTGGAACATGCTGTTACTTTTATACACTGGATTCAGCGTTCGGAATTGAAGTCTTTGTACAATCAAAGCGATGTATTTCTGTTTCCATCACACGAAGGAGCGGGAATGGTGGTTGCTGAGGCGATGTCTCACGGTTTGCCGGTAATCTGTTTTGACAATTGCGGTCCAGGTGAATTTGTAAATATTGGAAGCGGACTGAAAGTAAAATACAGTACGTATTCCCAATCGATAAATGATTTTGCAAATCAATTGATGCGCGTTCATTCGGATCGTGAACTGCTGCGAAATCTGAGCCTTTCTGCCTCACTTACCTTCCGTGAGAAATACGAATGGAATGTAAAAGGAAAATTGCTTCAGAATGTTTATTCAACCCTACCACAGCGAGAACGATTAATCTGTGTTCATTTGTTGAACGATTTCAGCGGAAGTCCGCTTGTGCTTGCCAACGCGATTCGTGGTTTTGTTCAGAATGGAAAAAATGTTGAGTTGTATACATCTTCCGCAACACAGGATGGTTTTCTTTCCGGTTTGGGTGTTAAGGAAAATAAATTCTGGTATCGCTTCCGGGAGAATAAGTGGAAACGATTACTGGCGCTTAGTGCCAGCCAGCTGCATTTGTGCGGTTTGTTATTGTTCAGGTTAAGGAAAAGAGATACTGTTTATGTGAACACTCTGCTTCCTTTTGGTGCCGCCGTAGCCGCAAAGATCAGAGGTGTTCGTGTAATTTACCATTTGCACGAAACATCAATGAATCCACCGGTATTGAAGTGGTTTCTGAAGAAAGTGGTACAATGGACAGCGTCTCATGTCGTTTATGTTTCCAGATTCCTTCAGGAGAAAGAACCTGTGAATGGACCGGAAATGCATGTTGTGTATAACGCATTGAGCGATGAGTTTCGTCATCGCGGGAGAGCACATCATTATGAAGTAAGTGCTGAAAAGCCGTTCACAGTGCTGATGTTGTGTTCCATGAAGGAATACAAGGGAGTAAATGAATTTGTAACGTTGGCGCGTCGTTTACATTTGGTAAAATTCGAACTCGTACTCAATTCTGAAAAGAATGAAATCGATAGTTTTTTTGCCGGACAGGAATTGCCTCCGAATCTTTTTCTTTTTCCAAAACAAAAAAATGTTCACCCCTTTTATGAGCGGGCATCGTTGGTACTGAATTTATCGCATCCTGATAAATGGATAGAAACTTTCGGAATGACAATCCTGGAAGCCATGAGTTATGGAATTCCCGAACTGGTTCCGAATATTGGCGGCCCAAGGGAAATTGTTGATGATGGCGAAAACGGTTACAGGATTAACGTGAACGATCTTGACAAGATAACCGAGACCATCCTTTATCTGGCAATGAACCGTGGAGAATGTCTGAGGTTGTCTACTCAGGCGAGAAGGAAAGCTGAATTTTTCAGTATTGATTCCATGCATCGGCAATTGGATGAGGTATTATCATCCTGAATGAATTATTCGAGCAAATTTGTAAGCAAACATTACTCGATTTCTTTTTTCCAAAATGATTCTTTTTCCAGTAATGGGAAAGAGTGTACTTGAATTTACATTTTTTTGGAACTTGTTTCGTTTTTTAATTAAAAACAGATTAATAGTAAAAATTGACTTGTACTTTTTCGTTTTTTATCAAACCCTTTTTTTTGGATTCCACTGTTATTTTCCTGATAAAAGAAAAAATTCCCGTAAATGGAATTTTCTCAAATCGAAAACCTTGAAATTGGCTTAAGAACACGGTTTTTCCATGATGGCATGGCTCTGGTAAATGGCAGAGCCAAATGAAAGCCTCCCGTATTATGAATTATTTTAGGAAATTTTGTTCATGCCTTGTTGTGACGGCCTTATTTCTATTTGCCTTCACAAGTTCAAAAGGTGCAAACTACTATAGCCGGACCAGCGGAGGTCTCTGGACTAATCCTGCAACGTGGTCGACTGTAACTTATGGTAACGCAACAAATACAGGAACCTATCCCCAGGCAGGTGACAACGCATATATCGGAGATGGTTATATCGTGTATTTTAATACGAATACAACTGTCGCAAACATTTTTGTTGGACAAGGCAGCTCAGGCGAACTTCAGTTTTATAACCTGGCTGTTTACTGGCTTACAGTTACAGGTAACATTACTGTTTACAATGGAGCAAAATTCAGATATACTTATAATAGTACACTCACTCATCAGGTATACCTGAGCGGAGACCTTACAAACAATGGAGAAGTTGATTTTTATTATGACTCAAATGATCTGGTCAATTTGACATTTCAAGGGGCAACAAATAGTGTAGTTTCAGGTGTAGGTTCCTGGGATTTGAATTCTGTTTCAATGGTGAAAATTACTTCCAAGTCTTATTACATGGAAGTTCAGGATTACAATTTCGAATCCGCAACTCGCACACTGAATCTTACCTACGGTACATTTATTCACAATAATTCAGGGACTTATGTTTTTGGTCCATCTGCTGATTATACTCTTATCGGAAATGTAAATATTGACGCCCGTGCAGGTACTCTGAATTTTGCACCGACATCGACATATTTGAATTTACAAGGTGGATTGTATGTTTCCGGGGGTACCGTTAATGTTGGAGCTACTACAGGCACAGGAGGTATTCGAAGTGACCAGCAAATCGCAGGAATTGTACCTTATCTTGAAGTGTCAGCCGGACTTTTAAAAGTATATGGAAGTATCAGTTTCAAAGTTGGTTCCTTCGCGGAGCCTTTCAGTTTTAGAATGACAGGAGGCGATGCGCTGATCAATTGCGGTTCAACCGGAGTGAGTACAGAGGTATTTTATATGACAGACCTCGCGGCAAGTTCTTTTGTAATGAGTGGTGGGACATTTACCATTGAAGAAAATAATACAACCGGTGGAACTATTATGGATTTTTCTTTTTGTGGTAATGTTGGAACGGTGAATGTTACCGGAGGCGTTGTTCAGTTCGGAAATGCCAGCACTACGAACAATACAAATTTTAACTTCAAGCCATTTCCGAACGCTACTTATCCGGCGTTCCGTATTTCCGGA
The DNA here is from genome assembly GCA_016720935.1 of Bacteroidota bacterium. NCBI lineage: Bacteria > Pseudomonadati > Bacteroidota > Bacteroidota bacterium. Next base: position 133,572 of record JADKJP010000005.1, on the reverse strand, counting down.
GCCGCAGCAAGTAATAACAAGTTGCAACCCTCCAATGGATCTACAGCGAATTTCAGATTACTGGGATTGGACATCGAGGCAGGAACTACTTTTGATATTCGTTCCATTGCCGGTGCAGCAGGAAATTCCAAGAACATGAGTTTGCGCGGGACACACGATGGCACAAACACATTTACCAACGATGGAACATTTGTTTGCCGTTCCGGAACAGTCAGTTTAGATGGTACTGCAGCTCAGGAAATCAGTGGAACTGTGATGCCTGTGTTTTACAATCTTACAATGAACAATGCTGCCGGCGCTACACTTACAACTCCGGTTTATGTATACAATTATTTGTCGATGACCAGTGGAATCATCAATACAGATTATACCAACATCATCAATATTGGTTCATCAGCAAATGCGAATGTTGGAAATTCAACTTCCTTCATCGACGGACCGATGAATCAGATTTACAGACAGTCTGCAGCAGCTGCTGGTTATTTCCCTCTCGGGAAAGGAAGTCATTGGAGACCAATGGTACTTACTCCGTCACATACTACCAACGACAGTGTAAACTATATTGGTGAAATGATTGAAACAGCGGCTAGTTCCCTTGGTTATTCATTGCCTGCATCTTTATCCGCAGTTTCAAATATCCGTTACTGGCTTATCACCAATACCAAATCAAGTATTTTTAATTCAGCGACAATTCAGTTGTATTATGGTACAGACGACGGAGTAACAGACCGTTTAAATTTACGTGTTGCTGAAGGAATTTCACCTCAATGGTATAACCGTAATGGAACCGGAACTGCAAATGGAACCGGATCCATTACATCTTCGTCATTCAATGCTTGGGGAAGTGTTTTTACTCTGGCTAACGCTACGGGTGGTAGTAATGCTTTGCCGGTTGAGCTGGTCAGCTTTACTGCTGAACGCTTGGATGACGATGTGAAACTTGACTGGACCACAGCATCTGAAATAGATAATTCCTATTTCACAGTTGAACGTTCTGCAAATAATCAGGAATATATTCCTGTAGCATCTGTTCGTGGAGCGGGAAACAGCACTTCAACTTTGAATTATACCGCCTTCGATGAAAATCCTCTGTTCGGGGTTTCTTATTACCGGTTAAAACAAACGGATTATGATGGTGCATTTACCTATTGTGATCCGGTGAAAATTGAATTTGGGAAAAAACCGGGAATCTCCGTTTCTCCAAACCCTGTGACAGGTTCAGATCTGAACATACAAATGACAAACATCCGCTCTGAAAATGTAGAAGTCAGCGTGAAACGTTCGGATGGCGCACTAGTGTATCAAAGGAATTATCCGGGAAGTCTTTTTGACGGAAACCTGCATCTCGACGGATTGGAATTGGGGAGAAACGGCATGTACATTTTAACTGTTGTAGCCGATGGTCAGTTTTATCAGGAAAAACTGATTACCCTTCCCTGATCCTTTTATTTTTAAAACGCACAAAAGATGAAATTAATATACACACTGGGCTTATCGCTTGCCGGAATTGTTTTCACTTTGCAAGTGCAGGCAATTGATAACAACCCAAAAGCTAAAGAAGAGTTTCCGAAAAAATTCGAAACAAATTCACTCGAAGCTATTCGTGATTTTTCCAATAGTATTGATCATCCGGTAGAACCTCTGCCGGAGGTATATAGAATGGAAGGAACACGCGAGCTTCCAAAGGCATTTGTAAAATTTGATAATGACAAGAATCAAATCATCACGACTCAGGAAATGAAACTGGCTATTCAGTCTTATTCCGCCGGGAAAGCCAATGTAGAGAAGACGGAACTTTGCCAGTTGATTGATTTCTTTTTTAACCAATACAAATAAAAGTACCGATTTATGACCAAGACAAAAGTTGCCATTATCGGTACTGCAGGTGTTCCCGCCCGTTACGGCGGATTTGAAACACTGGCGCATCACCTCGTTGATCAGTTGCACAACGATTACGACCTTACCGTCTATTGTAGTTCATCCTACTATCATCGAGATGAGCAGGTAAAACAATTCAATGGCGCCCGCCTGGTATACCTTCCGCTCAACGCGAATGGTCTGCAAAGTATCTTCTATGACATCATTTCCATTATTCACGCGTTGCGTTACGCGGACAAATTATTAATTCTCGGAGTCAGCGGTTGTATTCTTCTTCCATTCATTAAACTGTTTACGAATAAAAAAATCATCGTAAACATCGATGGCATGGAATGGAGACGTCAGAAATGGAGTTATCCGGTACGCAAATTTTTGAAACTGTCTGAATACTGCGCGGTGAAATTTTCCGACGCGGATATCACCGACAACGCGGCAATTCAGCGGTACACTGCCATGCACTACAAAACACTCAGCCACATGATCGCCTATGGAGCGGATCATTGTGCTGCAGAAGCGATCTCTCCTTCCAATGTTTCCCGATATCCATTTCTCAGCAGTCCGTATGCTTTCAAGGTGTGCAGGATAGAGCCGGAGAATAATATTCACATGGTATTGGAAGCCTTCGCGAATTTTTCCGCTTTCCCGCTCGTGATGGTTGGAAACTGGAGCAACAGCGAATACAGCCGTGGTTTAAAGAAAAAATATTCCTCAAATTCAAATCTCATTCTACTGGATCCGATTTATGATCAGCGTGAACTGAATATTCTCCGTTCCAATTGTACTGTGTACATCCATGGACATAGCGCCGGTGGTACAAATCCTTCTCTTGTAGAAGCGATGTATCTCGGATTGCCTGTCTTCGCTTACGATGTGAATTTTAACCGCGCCACAACAGAAGGTAAAGCCCGCTATTTCCATAGCGAATCAGAACTCTTGTCGATGCTGCAACAGGTGAAACCGGAAGAGCGTGAAGCACTGGGCCGTGAGATGAAGGCTATTGCCAACCGTCGGTATACATGGCCGGCGATTGCACAACGTTACAGGTTTGTACTTAATACAGCCTTCGAAAAACGAACCATCACTCCGCGTGTGGCTTCCATTCCGGTGCAGACAGCATTGCGTCTGGGTGTGCGTCACCTTCAGCAAAGCAATGTTTTTGAAGAACGAAAAATCGCGCAGGCATGAACACAATTACTTATCTCATACTTTCCATCCTGAGTAGCTACGTGATTACACGTTTGCTGATTCCTTTTGTGATTTCAGCAGCGAAGGAACGTAATCTGCTCGATCAGCCGGATGCGAGAAAACAACACAAAGAAGCGATTCCCGCAATGGGAGGAATCGCCATCTTCCTGTCCTTCGCGACAGTGGGATTCTTCTGGATCGGTTCCGGAAGTTTTGACCAGGTGAAATACCTGTTTCCTGCAACGATTGTTTTATTCGCCACCGGTTTGTGGGACGATATCCGTGCCTTGAGCGCAGGAAAAAAATATTTCTTCCAGCTTATCGTAGTCGTGCTGGCAGCAGTCGGCGGTTTCCGTGTCACGGATTTACATGGATTTTTTGGTTTACACGAATTACCTCTCCTTTCACAATACCTTGTAACGATTGTATTTGTCACCGCTGTGATCAATGCCTACAACCTGATCGATGGTGTTGATGGGCTCGCGGCCGGATTATCATGTCTCGCCTCGATATCTTTCGGAATCCTGTTTTATCTCAGCGGAGAATTATTTTTCTGCGCGCTAAGTTTTATTCTAGCCGCTTCTCTGCTTGGGTTTTTGAAATTCAATTTCAACCCGGCCAAAATCTTTATGGGCGATACCGGTTCTCTGATGCTCGGTTTCCTGCTCGCGATATTTGGAATTCGTTTTCTTTCGATTCCTTCATCAGTTCTTGAGCCACTTGGTATTGTCAATCCATTCAGTCTGCTTGTAGGATTCCTGTTCCTTCCTGTATTTGATACAATTCGTGTCTTCACGATTCGCATTTGCAAAGGACATTCTCCTTTCCGTGCCGACAGAAGACATTTACATCATTTGCTCCAGAAAAATAATTTCAACGCGATTGGAATCTGCATTACCATGTATTCCACCGCGCTGCTCTTTACCGCACTTTCCTGGTTTTTACAGGAACTCAATACCACCCTGACTGCTGTGCTGATCTTTTGCTGCGCCGTTGCTCTCGCTGAAATACTCACGATCGTGTATGTTCTGCGTTCTCGCAAACAGCTCGCTACCGCTTCACGTGATATCGCTCAGTACAAAAAGTCGAATCAGTTTATTAAACACATTTTGAACGCATGACCTTTATGAATACGCAAAAAAGTAAAAAAATATTTGTAGTGGAAGACAATCGTATGTATGCTTCCATGATCGAAAATCATTTATCACAGTATCCCGATTGTGAAATCAAATTGTTTTATAATGGAGAAGACTGTTTGCTCGCATTTGATCAGAACCCGGATGTTGTATTGTTAGATTTTCATCTCAATGTCGACGATGATACCGCGAAAACCGGTTTTGATTATCTGAAAATTATCAAAGAAAAAAATCCGGAGCAGGCTGTCGTGATGCTTAGTTCAATGGAAGATGTGAAACAGGTTGTCGATTTGTTAAAAATCGGCGCCTATGATTATGTGTTGAAAGATGATATGGCCTTTGATAATCTGGACAAAGTCATGAACAACCTGAACGGTGTATTGTCAATCCGTAACGAAGTAAAATCACTGCAAACTACAGTGAAAAAGCAGAACCGTCGTTTTGCATGGACTTTATTTGGAATTGTAGTCCTGGTTGCGCTGAGTTTCCGCTTTATCCATTAACATAGAAATTTACCCCCTACCCCCAATTTTTTGAATTCCCCCGGTTGCGCCCCCACGCCCTCAAACCTGCTCCGTATGAAGCAGGTTTTTTTATTTATCAGAATGAAAATTCAGACCTCTTCATTGATGATTTTATATCTATTTTTGGGCATCGGAAAACCAATTTGAATCATTCCTGATTCTCCGATTTCTCCCGGTATGAATATTCTTCTTCTCGGTTCAGGTGGTCGTGAACACGCGCTGGCCTGGCAAATGAAACAAAGCAAACATTGTGATCATCTGTTCATCGCTCCAGGAAATGCGGGAACAGCGGAATGCGGTGTGAATGTGGGCATTGGTGTTTCTGATTTCCAGGGCATCCGTAAACTCGTGATGGAAGAGGATATTCACCTGGTTGTGGTTGGTCCGGAAGAACCGCTCGTAAAAGGAATTCATGATTTTTTTCTGGCTGATCCTGTCCTGCACAAAATTCCTGTCATCGGTCCTGTTCAGACCGGAGCGGAATTGGAGGGAAGCAAAGATTTCGCGAAAGCGTTTATGAAACGCCATGGAATTCCGACAGCAGCGTATCAGACATTTACCAAAGAAGAATTAGCACAGGCGAAAAAATTTCTTCGCACACTTTCTCCACCTTTTGTCTTGAAAGCGGACGGACTTGCTGCAGGTAAAGGCGTTGTTATACCAACAACTCTTGAAGATGCGGATCGTGAACTGGATGAAATGCTCGGTCAAGCAAAGTTTGGCGCAGCCAGCGAGAAGGTGGTTATCGAAGAATTTCTAAAAGGAATCGAACTTTCTGTTTTTGTTCTGACCGATGGAAAATCCTACAAACTCCTTCCTTCCGCGAAAGACTATAAACGTATTGGCGATGGTGATACAGGATTGAATACCGGTGGAATGGGAGCAGTGTCACCCGTACCCTTCGCGGATGAACAGTTTCTTAAAAAAGTGGAGGAACGCATTGTCCTCCCAACCGTAAAAGGATTAGCCGAAGATGGAATCCATTACGTTGGATTTATTTTTATCGGACTGATGAATGTGGGAGGAGAGCCTTTCGTAATTGAATACAATGTACGCATGGGCGATCCGGAAACGGAAGTAGTGATACCACGAATACAAACGGATCTGGTGGAATTACTTTTCGCTACCGGTAAAGGAAAACTCTCCCAAGTTGAATTGAAAGTGGATCCACGTACAGCAGTCACGGTGATGATGGTGAGCGGAGGTTATCCCGGAGATTATCAAAAAGGAAAAATCATTCGTGGAATTGAAAATGTTCAGGACAGTCTGGTTTTTCATGCAGGTACTGCGAAGAAAGATCACGACATCACTTCCGCCGGAGGAAGAGTACTTGCAATTACTTCCTTTGGCGCGAACATTTCCGAAGCAAGAGAAAAATCCTATAAAAATATCTCGAAGATTTCTTTTGACGGAGCCTACAACAGAAAAGATATTGGGATGGATTTGATTTCGGATTAAGGTAGTGTGGGTATTCTAATGCCGACGGAGTTTTAATTGGTGACCAACATCTTAGTTATAGGTTATTGAGTTATTAGGTTATTAAGTTATTTGTGCCTGTTCTAATTAATGTCTCGCTAAATTAATAACCTCTATTTATAAAACTTTATGCTTTTATAATTCCACACTCATTAGAAGGACCACAAATAACTTAATAACCTAATAACTACTATCAAATAAAAAATCCCACCCCAATAAAGTGGCAGGATTTTTACAGGCAAGGCCTGAAAATTTTTAGTCGAACTTCTCCACTTCTTGGTGTTGACGCATGTAATTGAGCCATGCGAAAAAAGCGATGAAGCCAATGACAATCAGGAACTTGTTGAACCAAAGTCCCATAAATGGCACCATTTTGAAGATGCCGTTAAAGAAGTCGCCGAGGAAGTACCAGAATCCGTCCATGTGATGTGTTGATTTCTGGGGCAAATATAGAAGGAAATCCGGATTTTCAACACTTAAAATTCTATACTTTTAGCGTCAATGATTCGCTTTTTCAAATCGCCCCAGCCGGCAGCCCTGATTGTTATCCCCTTCATCGTCTTGATCTTATGGGGACAAAAGGCGCTCAATATCACCGTGCTGAACGATGAAACTGCCATGCCTTTGTGGGGAATCATAGCCGGACTGATGGAAAGTCTGCCCGCTTTCCTCAGGTATATACTGTTGGCCGGACTGATCAGCCTGGAAGCCATCTATTTGAACCTGCTCCTGAACCGTCACGAAGTACTTTACAAAAACTCCTATTTGCCTTCGCTTTGTTTTGTGTTGGCAATCTCAGCTTCTTCGGTTTTACTCGAGATTCATCCGGTGCATTTTGTGAACCTGATTTTTCTCCGCGTGTTCGACAAGATATTTTCTCTTTTCAAAAATGAAAGTCCGATACGTGCATTGTTCGACAGCGGATTTTTACTGGCAATCGCCGCATTGATTTATTTACCCGCCCTGCCGGTGTATTTGTTACTGTTGCTCGCCGTTAGTTTGCTCCGACCTTTCAGTTGGAAAGAATGGCTGGTGATGCTCATCGCGTTTGGCTTGCCTTATTTTTTTATCAGCGTTTATTTTTTCTGGGAACAAGGACTCATCGAATTCTGGAAATCTTACATCGGAAAATTCAAACACCTCTGGCCACAGCTGAGTATGCAATTCTCCCTCGCGGAAGAAGTCCTGTTGATGGTGATGGGAGGTTTACTCCTCTTGTCTTTGCTGAAACTCCGGAGCAATTATTACAAAAACATCATTCGCACCCGAACCTACCAGCAAATCATATTTTTATTTTTACTGATCAATGGTGCGGCGGTCCTGCTCATTCACAAAATTGAATGGATCCATTTCGCGTCCTTCGCGATCCCCTTCGCGATTTTTTACGCCTACTATTTTGTTTCCGCAAAAAAGAGATTGTGGTTCGCGGAACTGTTGCTCTGGATTTTTGTCGGAGCAGTGTTGTGGAATCACTTCTAAACTTTTTTAGAAAAAAAATTTTGGAACGACACTCTTGTTCCATTTAATCCCGCCCCGCCCGTTCTCCGCTCGTCCCTCGCTTCGACCGGGGTTAAATTACCGGGTAATCCGCAATAAAAAAACATTCGTGCATTCGTGGCAATAAAAAAAACATTCGTGCATTCGTGGCAATAAAAATCTCGGATGAATTCTTTCCACAAAACGACTCATCACGTACAAATGAATGATGAGAGAAATGATGGCAAGAAATGTCTAACCCCGCTTATCAAGCCACTTGTCTTCCATCTTGCGCATCTCAGCCTGGGATTTAGGATTCTTGTCGGAATAGCCCAGCAAATGAAGCACACCATGAATCATCACCCGATGCAATTCATCCTGAAAAGTAGTTTTGAATCTTTTCGAATTCGTCAACACCGTTTCTACACTAATAAAAATATCCCCTTCCACAGTTTTCTTCTCTGAAGAATTGTCGAAGGTGATGATGTCAGTATAATAATTGTGTTTCAGATAATCCTTATTCATCTGCAACAGCTTTTTATCGCTGCAAAAAATGAAGTTTAAATTCTCCAGTTTGTATCCTTCCGAACGAATCGCCTTGATGATCCATTTCCTGAGCCCGTCCTGATGCAGAAAACGGAATTTTACTTCTTCTTTGAAAAAATGTATGTTCATTTTCTTTCCATTATGTCACGAAAATAGCAAATGATATCTCGCGGAGCTTTGTACATTTGAAAAAAGATTCCATTGCATGCGGAAAATCTGTAATTCCTTTCTCTTGCTTTTGTTCTCAGTGTGCGCAACAGCTCAAACCGGTGAGGATTTCAGCTGGTGGAATACTATTCATCACTGGGACGGACATACCAGCTGGGAACAATACATGACCATTTCTCCGGCTTTCATGGGCCCGAATGCATTGCCTGTTCCGGAAATTCAGAATGCAAAATTATCCGATGAAATCCAGGTGGAACAACTGGCAGGATATCAGTTCAGCACCGGCGATAAAACCAAAGATCTTTTTTCACGAGTATATATTCCTTTGCATGAAGACAAAGTAGGTCTGGAACTCTATGTTGTGCCGATCGAATCCTTCGAAATGGATACCGCAACCCGTGATGTGCGTGCAGCCCGCACCCGGAGCGGGAAAGGAGGCGCCGGTGGAGATATTTATTTTTCCACACACATTGCAATTCTCAGTGGCAAAGAGAAATGGCCGGACATCAGTCTTGAACTTGCCTTCCGCTCCGCATCCGGAACACGCCTCCGCGATGCCCGCTATACCGATGCTGCCGGATATTTTATGGATCTTTCTTTTGGAAAAAATATTTTACTGAATAAAGAAAAGGAATTCACGCTCCGTCCTTATGTGATGGGCGGTTTCTATTCGTATCAAACCTACGACATCCAGCATTTACAAAACGATGCATTATTGTATGGAGCCGGACTGGATTTCAATTCAAAAAAGATTTCAATCTCGCAGCAATTCGGAGGATATTCCGGTTACCTGGATATCGGAGACAAGCCGATGGTTTATCGTGCCATTTTCAAATACAAAAACAAATTTGTCGACTGGAAGCTCTGGTATCAGTGGGGCCTGAATGATTTTCCTTACCAGGGAATACGTGCAGGAATAATTGTACATCGAAAGATGCCTTGAACCTTTGCGCCCTTTGCGAGGGAACAAGTTGGCCAAAAAAGGAGGTAAGACTTCTGTCTCCCTCTTTCCGTCTAACCAAAACGTATTTGGACTTAATTATTTCCCAATTTAAAATTCATCTCAACCACGCGTCCGTTTTCTGAGAAGATGAGCTGATCGGTAAGATGCTTCATCAGAAAAATTCCGCGGCCACATTCTTTTTCAAGATTTTCAGGCGCGGTAGGATCGGGGAGATTGTAATAATCGAAGCCCGGACCTTCGTCGGCGATAGTCACAGTGATTGCATTGTGATTGTGCGCGAAAGAAACACTGATGTTTTTATGAGGATCCGATTTGTTGCCATGGTAAATGGCATTGGTCACCGCTTCTGTTACGGCAACCAGCATGTTACCAAACATGTCCTCGCTAACATTGTATTTGCTGCGAACATCGTCTATCATCCGCTCGACGACAGATATACTCTCTGGGTTGGATTGTAGTTTCAAAGTCTGGCTTTCTCCGTCCACGGACATATCTAGTGAACTATTTTTCAAGTGATTGGAAATATTCGTTGACCTTCTGTTTATAATAGGAATTCAGAGATGGCGGAACGGTCCGCAGCAGCTCCATTTCCTTTAACTTTAATCTTTTATACTCTTCAAATTCGGAAGGGTTACGATGCTGTAAATTTTTTGCTTCTTCGGATTTCCGCTGCTCGTCCTGATCCCTTTCCCGCTCGGCTTTCTCGCTCTCTAACAGGCGGGTAAGGATGTCCTGCTGGCGTTTCAGGGTTTCTTCAGAAATCATGCGATTTACGATGTCTCTCTCAGTTTCTTCCATGCGATTGGCTACGTCCTGAAGGTTGCCGAGGGTGTTCTTTCCGTCCTTATTTTCCTGAAGATTAAGTTTTTGCAATTCATTACGGATATATTCCTGCTCAGCCGCCATTTTCGCCAGTTGTTCGCTCATTCCCTGACCCTGCTGTCCGGGTTTTCCGGGTTTTGGCTTATTGCCTTCCTTTTTCATCTGCTCTTTTGCCTTCTGCATATTTTTATTGAGCTCTTCCTGCATTTTCCGGAGTTCGGCCAGAGAAGGGTTTTTGTTGCCAGGTTTTTTACACGCTGCTGACGGCATGGCACTGGCCTGCTGTTGTTGCATTTGCTGCAAAGCTTCGCTGAGCATCAGGGTGAGATTGTTCACCGCGGTCATCACAAATTGTTGACGACTCCGGGCTTGTGAAACGGAACGATCTTCAAGATTGCTGAGGGCTTCGTCCATGTTCTGATTCACCGCCGCGATTTCCTGGTTTACTTTACTTTGGATCTGGATCACACGTTTACTCAACGCGAATAAAGAATCCTCAATCATCTTCGCGTCGTCTTTCAGTTTTCTTTGCTGCTGACTCATCTTCAGGTACTGCGGATTGTTGATGTCCATAGTCCGCAAATCCTGCATCACTTTCTCCTGATCAAAGGACAAGCGAAGCAGGTTTTCCAACAAAGCACGCATGGCTTTCATGTCTTCTTCCGCCTGTTCCTGCTGCATTTGTTGTTGCATTTTTCCCATCTGCTGAGCCATCTGATCCATCTTTTGCGCGGCATTTTTCTGTGACTTTGAAGCTTTGCCGTTTTTCTTGCTGTCGAGAGATTCAGAACTGTTCTGCATTTCACTCTGAATGTCCTGTTCTTCTTTATCGGTATTGGGAAGATCCTCCTTTTTTTCCAGCGCTTCGTTTTTCTTCTCAAGCTCGTCCATGTCCTTGCGAAAATCTTCGAATTCTTTATTCAGCTGATCCTGTTTATCCTTGAGATCTTTGCTGTCGGCGTTTTTATCTTCAGACTGTTTGGAGAGATCGTCTTGTTTTTTTGCAAGCTCATTCAGCTTCTCGATATTTTCATCAAGTTTCTGTTCGAATTCCATCTTTTTGAAAATCTCGATCGTACGCTCCAGTTCTTTCTGAAGGTCTTTATTGTCGAGTTTCATTTGTCCCAATTGCTCCTGCATCTTATCCTTGTCTACGGCGTTCTCCATTAATTTCTGGAGTTCATCCATCAGCTTTTGCAATTCAGGAGTCATCAGTTTATCCATGAGCGCCTGCAATTGATTTTGCTTCTCAAGGATATCTTCATTTACTTTTTTATACTCTTGTTCTTCTTTGTTTTTCTTTTCGTTTTTCGCGCGCAGTTCAGCGAGTTTTTTCTCGAGTTCCTGTTGCTTTTTCAAAAGCTCTTCCGCTTTCTTCTTTTCTTCCCAGCTCATTTCTTTTTTATCCATGAGCTTTTTGGTGAGTTCACTCAGATCCTTCTGAAGTGATTTCGCCAGCGCGATACTCTCTTTCAGATCATTCTTTATTGACTCGTTATTCTTTTCCTTGTTCTCTTCGATTTCTTTCAGAGAAGGAGCTTTGAATACCTGTGTTTGTGAACGAGTAGTTTTTGGACCGGTGAGACCGTCGTTATCCGCAACTTCAAAATAGAATTCGATTTCATCACCGGCGCCGATGTTCACATTCGCTAAATCCCAATAGTAGAAAAATTGATCGGTTGTGGTATTTCTATTGAAGGGAATGGTTTCGGTATAAGACTTATTTTTATTCAGACTGGAATCAGCTGTTTTCAGGAAATGATAATTGAACGAAAGTTTTGTAAATCCGTAGTCGTCTTTGATCAGTCCTTTGAAGAAGGAACGTTTGGTAGAGAAAGAATCCTTTTGTTGTTCTACAGAAATGCTTGGATACAAATCCGGAATCACTGAAATTCCAAAATGCATCGAGTCTTTGTTGCTGAGGAATGCGTTGCTGTTGGTGACAGTATAACCATCGTTCCGGAAAAATTTCCTTGAAAAATTGAACACATTTTCTCCGATACGATTCAGTTTAACCGTCGTATCCTGGAAAGACATGCGGATGGCTTCAGTGTTTTGTGTGTTGAAAGTCCAGTTGACTTTCGTTCCCGCCGGTATAACAAGATCACCTGTGTTTTCGAGATTTTCATCCGCCTTGTGCAGGTAAGCAGGATAACTGAGACTCACCTGGAAATTCATCAGAACCGGATTGGGTAATGCTTCCAGAGTGTATTCCGGTGAATAAAATCCATCAGCGAAGAGGCGGAATGTTTCAGTCTTCTGAAGATTGCGGAACGTATAATGAAAGGAGGTGAGGTTTTCTTTCTCCAGCTTAAACTGATTTTCACCGATTTCAATAAATGCTTCAGCAGGAACTTCTTTTCCGTTCACATGAACATCCAATTGGTAGTCCTGTTGCTGAATCGCTTTCAATTCTTTGTTGAGTACTTCGAAAACGAAAGGAGCGGGTTTTTCAAAATAAGTTCCGTGCTCGATCAAACGACGTGTACTGTCTTTGATGAGTGATGGCGCGGTAAATAAAATCACCACCAAAGCGAAGAGTGGAATGAGCGCGTAACGCGCATAACGTTTGTTCTCACCAATATTGATCGCGCTGACAAATGGAACAGGTTTCAGCTCTTCCGCTTTTTGATTGATACTCGCTTCGATCAGATCGGTATGGATCGCATTAGCCCCAATCCGTCCCCCGTCCCCCGTCTCCCGTCCCTCATCCGCTTGCTTTTTCAATTGGAGTACATTCAACAATTTGTCTTCCACATTGGTAAAATGTTTTCCGATAATTTCAGCGGCCTGTTCGTGAGAAATTAATTTACCGATACGATAGAGGTGCATCAGTGGTAGTATCACAAAACGGCCGAGGATAAAAAGGATTCCGGCGATGAATGAATAAAAGAAAACAGTGCGGAGTGTAGTATTGAAATGTCCGAAGTATTCCAGTGAAGTGATGAGCAGGTAAAAAGCCAGACTCAGCGTAAAAGCATAGATCGCCCCACGAACCAACTGGTTTTTGTAGAACTTCCGGATGAAAGCGTCCAGCTTATGGATTAGGACCTGATAGTTATCTTGCATCTGTTGAAATCGATATTTACAAAGATAGTAAAGTAACGTCAGACGTTCACGGATATTGGCTCCCGGGAGGTTGCTGGTTGTCGGTTTTTGGTTGTTGGAAGGGTGTCCTCGATAACCTGAACAATGTTAAAATTTAGTTAAAAATCCTCAATTTACGCGGTTGGGAGTCTGTTAATTTTTGGATTCCTTGTGGGCCAAATAAATGATATGCTTTCTTATACTGACCTGGATGTTTGGATTCATACACGTAAACTGATAAAAAAGGTTTACGAAGGGACCAGAAAATTCCCTAAAGAAGAAATATTTGGATTGACTTCTCAAACAAGAAGATGTGCGGTTTCAATCATACTCAATATTGCTGAAGGTTGTGGCAGATATCACAAAAAAGATGTGCTGCATTTCATGCACATTTCAAACGGATCACTGAACGAATTGGAAACTGCATTGTACTTATCTCTTGATTTCAATTACCTGACAAAAGAAGAAGTAGATGAATTACTTTCAGATTGTCATCGATGTAAAAGACTACTAAAAGGTTTTATTAAATACCTTGAAAAATTGGATCAAAAAGTGTAAATTTTTCTCAACCAACAACCAACAACCAACAACCAACTTGCGTCCTTTGCGCCTTTGCGTGAAAATTATCTTAAGTGTTCTTAATAAACCGGCCAAAAACTCCCAACGGCAACTTATGCCCGGAAGTAGCCTGGAGATAGAGTTCGCCGGTGTTCAGGCCTTTGGATCCGGATAAAAGATTTTCTATGATAAGAGAGGAGAATCCGAGGGAATAGGTGTTCAGAATGAGAAAATGCTCCTGGTCGTCGAGAAGTGTGGTCACCAGTTTCATCATTTCATTGATAGAATCTTCGAGCTTCCATCGCTCACCGTCAGTTCCATGACCGTAAGCCGGTGGATCGAGGATGATTCCATTGTATTTTTTACCACGCTTCACTTCACGTTTCACAAAGGTGAGCGCGTCTTCTACAACCCAACGGATGTTATCCAGATTGCTGAGCTCCATATTTTCTCTTGCCCAGGAAACCACTTGTTTGACAGAGTCGAGGTGAATCACATCCGCTCCGGAAGCTTTCGCGGCAAGAGATGCTCCCCCGGTATAGGCAAAGAGATTCAGGATTTTTGGTTCCGGAGTTTTGAAGGAGGAAATACTTTCCGCTATGTAATCCCAGTTACAAGCCTGCTCGGGAAAAATTCCAACGTGCTTGAAAGAGGTGAGGGAGAGACGAAATTTTATAGGAAGTGTCGAGGGACGAGGGGCGGGGGACGATTCTGCCTCTGCTTTTTGACTTTTGCCTTTTAACTTTTGAATTTCCAAGGGGTATTCAATCGTCCAGCGATCCGGCATTTCTTTCAGCTTTTTCCAGGTTCCTGATGAGCTGGAATTCGCAACAAAGCGGACATGCGCTTTTTTCTCCCATTCTTTCTGCGACAATTTCGGATCCCAAACAGCCTGTGGTTCAGGCCTGATGGTAACGTACTTTCCAAATCTTTCCAGTTTCTCAAAATTCCCACAATCGATCAGTTCGTAGTCGGGGAAATGGGTGGGAGTGAGTAGTTGCATTGCACGAAAGTAGAAAATTAGGGGCGGGGGACGAGGGGCGGGGGACGTTTTTTCATAAGGCTTCTTTGAAAATAAGTCAAAAGTCAAAAATTAAAAGTCAAAAACCACCAAATTCCCAACCATAACACCGTCCATTTCCCTTTCCCAGCCCATAATTCATAATTCATAACTCCCAACTCATAACTCCCAACTCATCCCCTCCCTCCCGCACGAAAATTATTTCCCAAACCCCTTGCACTTTTGAATATCTGCTCTACATTTATACCATCATTAAAACCTCAAATAATCTCAAAAGATGTCTTCGGAACACACTGATTCACAAATGACTATTGAAAACCTGCAACTGAAAGTAGAAAATCAGCAAAAACTGATAAATCAGTTAACTCAGGAAAATGAGGAATTGTATCATCAATACAACCATTTGATGATCAGAAATGGGAAGATGTTGAAACGCGTGGATGATTTGCAAAAGATCATCGACGATCTGCATATCCGGATTGAGGAGTTACAGCTGATCAACGGCAATATGCTTCAGCTGAATGATCGTCTGAGAAAACGTACAGATAGTGCCATTTCAACAGGTAATGATCCTGGAAACAGAGGCAATGACTATTTAAGTCCGTATAATGATACTTTAAAAACCCATCATTCAGTTTTGGATCCATCCTCGCAATTTGACCTGGATGTTCTTTATGATCGCTGGAGAGGATTCCCGGGTCAGGTCGCATTGAATGCTCCGAACCTGCGCAAACAGGTATTGATGATGGTTCACCTGTACAACAACAAATCTCTCAGAGCTGCGGAATTGTTCAACCTTACCGGAGTGGGCGGTGTTACGGGTGCCCGATATGTTTCAGCTTTGAAGAAATTCGGCCTCATTCGTTTCACAGGAGCCAGAAAAAAGGGATCTTATGAAATCACTGCAGCAGGTACAGCCTTTATCGAATCCAAAGAACCGGTAAATGCTTCTTCCTTATCAGACAGTCCTTCATCTTTTGCCATCTCCGAAGGCGGTATCCCCGTTAAATCCGAAGTAAAAATTCCGGAGCCATCGGTAATGGATCACAATGATCTT
Source organism: Bacteroidota bacterium (assembly GCA_016720935.1). Classification (NCBI taxonomy): domain Bacteria; kingdom Pseudomonadati; phylum Bacteroidota; species Bacteroidota bacterium. The sequence goes on along the minus strand of JADKJP010000005.1, from coordinate 117,674 downwards.
TAATTAGGGGACGGGGGACGATGGGACGGGTGACCTTTATTTAAAGAGGGACGAAGGGACTTGGGACGAGGGACAGACAGGATACTGTAGGTTTCACTTTCCAATTATTGCAATATTTTTCTTTTCTAAAGTGTTAATTGCACTCGTCAGCATCGATATTATTGAATCGAGTGTAGCTGTTCTTGATGTGATAATACTATCCTTCAGGAGAAATTTTGATTTTAGGTACCATCCCCGGCTTTCTCTTGCTGATCCCCTAGATATTTTTAGAAAATGAGAATATTCTTTTCCAAATCCGCGACCGTAGCCTTCTTCGATATTTGCTGAAATTGAACCAACTGATCTAATCAGTTGTCGGCAAATCTCCCTTCCACGAATATCGGACAACATTTTTTCAGTATCTCCCCAACACTCGTCCCACAATTGCATAGACAACATATAATATCTTAGTTCTTCCAAACGATTCATGCCCGCAATCTGCCTTGGAAAAATCGCATTTACAACCTCTTAAAATAGAATTAAATTGCATTTCATTTAGCGAGAATTCCGTCCCCCGTCCCTTCGTCCCCTTAAACTAGAATTTAATAATAATTTATTGGCGAGCACACCGTCCCTCGTCCCCCGTCCCCCGTCCCTTCGCCACCCTTCTAATGTCCCTCTCGAAAAAAACTATCTTTGCCGTATGAATAGAAAAGTTAGAGTTCGTTTTGCTCCGAGTCCGACGGGTCCATTGCATATGGGTGGGGTGCGGACTGCCTTGTACAATTATCTTTTTGCCAAACAAAACAACGGAGATTTTATTCTTCGTATTGAAGATACCGACCAGAACCGTTTTGTTCCCGGCGCGGAAGAATACATCATCGAAGCATTGAAATGGAGTGGAATTATTCCAAATGAAGGTGTGGGTTTTGGTGATGGTCCACACGCTCCGTACAGGCAAAGCGAACGCAAAGGTTTATACAAACAGTATGCTGATCAGCTGGTAAAATCCGGCCATGCTTATTATGCATTTGACGAAGCGGAAGCTCTTGAACAATTGCGTAAGGACATGGAATCGCGCAAGCAGACATTTGCATACAACGCGCAAACACGGGTTAATCTGAAAAACTCTCTTACGCTCTCTGCTGCCGAGACTGAAAAATTATTATCCGAAGGAACACATTATGTCATTCGTCTGAAAGTACCGGGCGATGAAGAAGTGCATCTGACAGACATTATCCGTGGTGAAGTAAAAGTGCATACATCACAAATGGATGATAAAGTATTATTCAAGAGCGATGGAATGCCAACCTATCATCTGGCCAATGTTGTGGACGATTACCTCATGAAAATCACTCATGTGATTCGTGGTGAAGAGTGGTTGCCATCAGCTCCATTGCATGTTTTACTCTACCGTTATTTGGGATGGGAAAATGTGATGCCACAATTCGCGCATCTTCCTTTGTTGTTAAAACCGGATGGTAATGGTAAACTCAGTAAACGTGATGGCGACAGACTCGGCTTTCCGGTTTTTCCACTCAACTGGACAGATCCTGAAACCAAAGAACTTTCTTCCGGTTATCGTGAGAAAGGATATATCCCTGCAGCGTTTGTGAACATGCTCTCACTTCTTGGCTGGCATCCGAGCGACGACAAGGAATTATTTACGATGGAAGAATTGATTCAGGCATTTTCTCTGGAAAGAGTGAGTAAGAGCGGAGCGAAATTTGATCCTGAAAAAACGAAATGGTTCAACGAACAATACCTGCGACAGCAACCGGATGCGGAATTGGCCGCTCACCTGAAGCTTGCCGTGAAAGCAAAGTATCATTTCGCTGACAATGATCACAGGATGCAGGATGCTTTCCTCTTGCATGCAGTCAGACTGATGAAAGAACGCGTTCATTTTGAGTCTGAGATGCTGGAGATTGGCTCCTATTTGTTTGAAGCACCAATCACATACGATGAACAGGTAATTACCAAACGATGGAAACCTGAATTGGCGGAGTTCTTTGTTCAACTGGTTGATGCTTATAAATCAGCATCTACCTGGAACGAAGCGGAGGCGGAAGCAACTTTTAAAGCGGTCGCGGAAAAAGTCCAGCGTAAGCCGAATGAACTTCTGCAATTGTTCCGCGTCATGGTAAGCGGACAGGGTGGAGGATTACATCTCTTCAGCATGGTCGAACTGCTTGGCCGTGATGAGATCGTTGGAAGAATCAATAAAGCATTAAACACATTACAAACACATGCCTAATTCTTTGCGTTCTTTGTCCCGATGGGAAGAAATTATTTCACGCAAAGAACGCAAAGGGAAAGATAGATTATGAGCACAGAAAAAGGTCCGAATTTTTTAGAAGAAATTATCCGGGAAGACATAAAGAGTGGAAAACACAACGGACGTGTACTCACGCGATTCCCCCCGGAGCCGAATGGATACCTGCATATCGGACATGCAAAAAGTATTTGTTTGAATTTTGGTCTTGCCAAAGAATTCAATGGCATGACGAATCTGCGTTTCGATGATACCAATCCTGAGAAGGAAGAAACCGAATACGTTGAAAGTATCAAAGCCGATATTCAGTGGCTGGGTTTTCAGTGGGCGAATGAATTTTATGCTTCTGATTATTTTCCGAAGCTCTATGATTTTGCTGTTGAGCTGATCAAAAAAGGATTGGCATATGTAGATGATTCCACTCCCGAAGAAATCGCCGCGCTGAAAGGCAGTCCGACAGTGCCTGGAAAAGACAGTCCGTACAAAAGTCGTAGCGTCGAAGAGAATATTGATTTGTTTGAGCGGATGCGTAAGGGTGAATTTAAAGACGGAGAAAAAGTGTTGCGCGCGAAAGTGGACATGGCATCTCCCAACATGCACATGCGTGATCCGATCATGTATCGCATCAAACATACGCCGCATCACCGCACCGGAGATGCATGGTGTATCTACCCGATGTACGATTACGCGCACGGACAAAGCGATTCCATAGAACAGATCACACATTCGATCTGTACGCTGGAATTTGAAGTACATCGTCCGCTGTACGAGTGGTTCATAGAACAACTGGGAATTTTCCCGAGTCATCAGTATGAATTCGCGCGACTCAACCTGAATTACACAGTGATGAGCAAGCGAAAACTTTTACAATTGGTAAAAGAAAATCATGTGAGCGGTTGGGATGATCCGCGCATGCCTACCATCAGTGGTATGCGGAGGCGTGGCTATACACCGGAGAGCATCCGTCGCTTTTGTGACATGATTGGTGTCGCGCGCAGAGAGCATGTCATCGACGTAAGCATGCTGGAATTTTGTGTGCGTGAAGACCTGAACAAAATCGCCAACCGTGTGATGGTGGTGATGGATCCGGTGAAGCTGGTAATTACCAATTATCCGGAAGGCAAATCAGAAATTCTGAAAGGAGAAAATAATCCGGAGAAAGAAGATGGGGGAGAAAGAGATCTTCCTTTCAGCCGGGAATTATGGATTGAAAGAGAAGACTTCAAAGAAAATCCTGAAAAGAAATTTTTCCGTTTGGGTCCGGGATTGAAAGTGAGATTGAAAAATGCTTATATCATTCAGTGTGAAAGTTACGATAAGGACGACGATGGCAACATCACAGAAATCCGTTGCACCTACATTCCGGAAAGTAAAAGCGGCAGCGATACGAGCGGTATCAATGTGAAAGGAACGATTCACTGGGTGAGTATTCCTGACGCGATTGATGCGGAGGTGCGTGTGTACGATCGTTTGTTCCGTGTAGAAAATCCTGCCAGTGAAGAAGGCGATTTCAAGGAATACATGAATCCAAACAGTTTGCAGGTCATTTCCAGAGCAAAAGCGGAACCATCACTTGCGACTACTTTACCGGGAGATAAGTTTCAGTTTATCCGCAAAGGATATTTCTGCACTGACAAAGACAGCCGTCCCGGCAAATTGGTTTTCAATCGCACGGTAGCATTAAAGGATTCCTGGGCGAAGCAGCAGAGTGTTGTGACGTTTGAATAGCGATGGAGTAATTAAGTTATTAAGTTATTGAGTTATTTCCGTTCATTTAACGAAGCGCTAATCTAAAATCAGCAATCTACAATCAGCAATCCATTGGGTTATTAAGTTATTAGGTTATTGAGTTATTTGCGTTCATTTAACCGAGTACTAATCTACAATCCGTTGGGTTATTAAGTTATTAGGTTATTGAGTTATTTCCGTTCTTTTAAAAAGAGCGATAATCTACAATCTACAATCATCAATCTACAATCAGCAATCCATTGGGTTATTTGCGTTCATTTAACCGAGCACTAATCTACAATCTACAATCTACAATCTACAATCAGCAATCCTTTGGGTTATTGCCACAGTTCAAAGCCACGATAATCTACAATCAACAATCTAAAATCTACAATAACTGATCTGTTTTTTCAAAATGCAAATTCATCTCACTTCAATCCGGTTCTACGCGTACCACGGGTGTCTTCCGGAGGAAACAAAAATTGGCGGACATTATACTGTAGACCTCACGATCGAAACTGATTTCTCCGAAGCAGCGAAGACGGATGATCTTAGTAAGACTGTGGATTATTGCGATGTATTTGAAATTGTAAAGAAGGAAATGTCAATCCCGTCAAAGCTCATCGAGCATGTCGGAAAAAGAATCGCGGATTCACTTTTGAAAACCATCCCACGTATTGATGCAGTTAAAGTTTGCGTAACGAAAATTGCACCGCCTATGAATGGAGACGTTGCTTCTGTGAGTATTACAATTGAAGAGAAGCGGTTAAAATCGTAAGGCCATAAGAATAATTTTCGGTTCGTAAATCACGATAATTTACATATGATGATTCAGCATTCGAGGATATCGCAATTTGCGACATCCTCGAATGCTTTTCTATTTCTGGTCATTTGTATTTTTGAAATGGAATAAGAGAACGCCGGTTAAATAAGCCTGGTTCAATGGATGACGTCATTCTTTCCTTCCCCCGTCTCCCGTCCCTCGTCTCCCGTCCCCCGTCCCATTCTTCATAATCCTGAATCTCAGAGTCAAAACTTCCCGTGTTTTAAGCAGAAAACCTTAACTTTTCGCTAAAAAACACGTAAAAAAAGCCATTCGTAGCGATGAACCTACGTTACTTTTTACTATCATTGCAACCCGATTTCATGGTCCTGTGGCCGAGTGGTTAGGCAGAAGTCTGCAAAACTTTGTACAGCGGTTCAAATCCGCTCGGGACCTCAAAGGGCATTTTCCCTAAAAAGAAAGACTGCTAATCATCTGATTAACAGTCTTTCTTTTTTTTGGTCCAGGTGATGTCATCTTATAAATAACCTAATTTGTTTCACCTTTTGTTTCACCTGGGTGGGTCAATGTTTCACCTTAAATCTGTAATGGATTTTAAACGTGCAAATGGAGGCCAAATATTTTCCTGTGCTGTTGAAGATGAGTATACCTTAAGCTAATTCGGAATGAAGTCCGGATTCTTGTATTCTTCATACAACACATTATAAAACTTTAATGATTCTTCTCTGGTTGGCTGAGCATAAATATCCGTTGGGGTCTGTTTGGGTTTATGTCCGATCCAGGCTGAGATCAAATGTCGTGGCACTCCATTTCTACCACATACTGTAGTTGCGAAGGTATGTCTTGCAACCCGGTGGGTAATGTGCTTGTTCAAACCGCAGGCATCGCTTAATGTTTTTAAGTATACGTTTAATTTCTGTTGGCTCAGTTTTGGAATTATATAACCTGTGTCTTCCTGCTCCTTAGAATACTTTTTTAAGATTGCCACTGCTGGTGGTAAAAGCGGAGTATAGACATTACTATTGGTTTTCTCCTGCTCATCGAGAAACACAAAACACACGCCATCTTCTTCAAAAAATATTTTTCATTTTAATTTTAGATAAATCGGAATACCTCATTCCTCCCATGAACACTGACATCAACAGATAATCCCTAACGGTTTCCAGACTCTTATTGTCCAAGCGTTTTTTAGCGATTTGTATCAACTCTTGGTTGATCAGTATGTTTGATTTTGGCTTTGACTGAATTAGTTTAAAGTCGGAAAATGGATCCACAGAAATCAATTTTAAACTTCTGGCACGATGAAGTGATGATCGAAGTTTTGAAAGGTATTTGTTCGCTGAATTTCTGTTCATTGATCGATGAAGTTTTGATGTTTCCAGGTCATTAAAAAGTCATAAAAATTTCGCAAAAAATGCAGAATCGATAGTATGTAATACAACATCGGTTTGTCCCTGGGACTCTATAAATGTTTTTAGATGTTCTTTGGTTGTCCGGTAGTGCTGTACCGTTGGTTTGGTGTAGTCAGTTGTATTTTTTTCAGCATATTGAATAAAATTGTCAAAGTAAGCGAGTAGGGTAAACGTATAACCTTCAGCTGAGTCCTTATCGATTTTATTTTGATAGATTTTTTTGATGATTGAGGATGAGATCGGGAGCCCCTTTGCTTCACGATGTTCAATAATTTTTAGTAGTTCCGATTCAAAATGAATCAGCTGATGGTATGATTGCATGTTTTTGCTTTTATTGTTAAAGGTTTCATTTATGGGGTCCCAATCGTTATTTTTAATCCATATGCCTGTGGTGAATTCAGACTTTTTCCGCTCTATCGTCAGGCGACAATATATCGGATATTGCTTCAATTTGGATTTGAAGATATTTGGATAAAAATGGATTGTAGGCTTGATCTTTTTTGAATGATGCTCATATAGGATGGTGAATTCACCACCTGTATTAACGAATTCGAACTCCGGTTTAATGATGTTTTCATCTAAAAGGGAAGCTCGGAGTCCTCTGACGGTTTGGAGGAGTCGCTGACATCATCGGAAGAGTCGATCTCAGTTGGCGGTTCATCAATTTGGTCGCCATAGTCTGGAAAGGTGTCATTGGCAATCATTTCCAGTTCGTCTTCCAGAGTGATTGGTGTGCAACCTTTGCGAAAATGGTTAGCAGCCTTCAAGACCGCTTTTGCGCCATATTTCCGATTGCGGAAGAGCCCTGCCTGATCAAAATTTCTAACAAATTGAATGGAAAACAATTTTCCCAGGCCATAGAGATGCCAGTCGAACAAGTCAAGTTCGTTGACGCAATAATTAATAACCATCCTGAAATCTTCTTCCGAGATTTGTTCTTCGAACAGAATTTTTTATAAAAATTTTATCGATCGTAAGGAGGTAAAAATCGGCCCTACAAATGCGTTCATAAGCACAAAGAAGTACATCTATTCCAATGCTGCCGAATTCATGCTTTACCAGTCGCCAGTCGGAGGACCTTTGCCCCGGTTGTGAGAAGTAAATTGAATCTTTCTTGGCGATTCGCCCACCTTTGCTTTTTGTTCTTCTTGCATGACCTGAATTTTTTGACAAAAATAAAGGCCATTACCTTGTGATTTTGGTATTGATAGTTAATTATAAAATGTGAAGATTCCCAGTCAATTATAAATTATTAATTAGAAATTCGAGCGCACCTTCTCAAGTTATTGTAATAAAAATCTTCTTTGTTCAAACATTTTTCTTGTTGCTTGCTAACACCAACAAAGATAGTCAGTAGCTCTCCAATTATATAGAATCGTTTGCGCACATTTCTGAAATGATTCCGCAATAATTGATCAAGTGAGTATACAATCCAATTCTTAAGCCAGCGATGTGTTGATCTTTTGTTTCTTCCCTGGAGGGTATTTATAAAATTTATGACCATATTTAAATTTTGATGTTCCAATTGTATTTTAGCAATGTATTTTTCACCAATTGCTGATTTTATATAGTAATTGACAGCCTGTTTTATAAATATTAATGTTTCGGAATCGAACTGGTCATAAGTTTTAAGATTGTGTGATTTAAGGTTAAATGTTCGCTTTCGAATATTTTTGTCATCAAGATCTTCTATAGTTTTTAAAAATTCAATCACTGAATGTCCAGGTACAAAGTCCTTTGCTGAAACATCAAGGAAAAATTTTAAATTTTGATAAAACAGTAAAGGAACAACGACACAGTAAGGATTAATTGAGGATTCGGAATTTTTCAGTAATTTCTTAACTTTAGTTGCAATTTCTTTATTTACCCATAAATATTGGTTCCAATCAATAATGTCCTTTTCGAGGTATTTCCTCGTAGTTATTTCTACTTTATTGTAAAGGTTATCCATTTCATTGGTATTATTTTCATCTTCATAAATTTCATCTAAAAATGGAATAGCACATTTTGTAAGTGGCACTCCTTTTTCTCGAAAATTCTCAATAGTTATATCTTCATAGAAGCTCAGGTTCAATATAAATTTAGTTGATTTTTTGTAGGAGAGTCCTTTGTCCATAAGGTCTAATTTTAGAAAATAATTATCGGGAAAATATTTTTGATGCTAGGTCCGGATTGGATTAGTCGAATATCGATTGATCCAGACCTGATTGATAAACAAATCAAACATCCAAGTTTTTCATAAAATTAGCAAATAAGAAAATATTGGCACTGAAAAGCTCAAAAAATACCTGAAAAAAAATTGAAAAATTTCAATGGTAGACCATTGGTTGAGAAAAATGATGATAAAGTACACGTCGTTTGATGCGTATATGTGGTGCGGGATGTCGAACTGCTATTTTTACCCGGTAAAATAAGATACGAAATTATGGTCTTAATTAAGAACGTAATTTAGTCTTATTGATCATCTCAATAATATTCTTTAATGTATTCGTATGCCTTGTTGAAGAGCTCCTCATCTTTAATTTGATACTTCGTCCACAATACTTTTCGGAGTTCTCTTTTTACTTCACGCTCTCCAACGGTCGAGTTTTGCCATCCATCAAATCGAACCACTCTCACAATTTCATCGATGTCGTTTACAATGCGTTCAACGATGACAGGAGTTGTATCGGTTTTTAGTTCAAGGAACAATTCTGTCAATGCCGCTTTTGCATTTTTCTGTTCGCTTTCAGGTTCAACACCCTTTTCTGCTTGCAGCGTTTCTTTGGCAATTTGACACAGCTCTTTGATGAATTCAATGGAGTTGATCAACCCTTTTTCTGCTTTGTCACGGATTGCTTCGAGCCGTTCACTCAGCTTCTTGAAGGTAGGATGATTACCATGTTTATGAATTCTGCTGATAAGAATTTTCAAAACATTCTGGGCCTGCTTTGGGTCTTTTTTGTGCATTAAATCGTCAATCACTTCAGCATCCAGAACCATTTCTTCCATGTCCTGATTGATTCCTGAGACATGGACGTGTTCATGAATGAGCGCTGTGGTTTGAGCACCTAAGACATGCCAAAGGAGCCTTCCATTGTCATCTGATGCTGGTTTTACGCAGGTATATACCTGCGATAACCACTTGTAGTCTTTTTGAAATTGATTAAGAACCGGATCTGGTGATAATGCTTCCCATAGTTTAGTTAAGCTGCTAAAATCCTTTGCGAAAGCATCCCGCTTTTCATTGGTATTGATGCAATCTTGCGCCTTTGAAAGGCCTTCAAAACCGGAAATGCTCTTGTCCACTCCGGTAAAATGATTTAAGCATTTATCCACCCATTCCGGAAGTTTGTCTTTCAGTTCCTGTAGATTGGTAATAACTGTTTTTACACTTTCTTCGTCAAACGCCAGTGCTTTGGCTGTGTCATCGAATACCCCAAAATAATCTACGATTCTGCCAAAAGTTTTATTGGGAAACAATCGATTGGTTCTGCAAATTGCCTGTAACAGTGTGTGATCTTTAAGTGACTTGTCCAGGTACATGGTTTGCAAAACCGGGGCATCAAAACCGGTTAAAAGTTTAGCAGTTACAATCAGGAATTTCAAGGGAGAATCTGCATCGTTAAACCTCTCAACAACTTTCTCCTGTTTATCTTTATCCATCGCCCATTTTTGTTTGAATTCAAAGTCATCATTGGCGGATGAACTGATAACTACTTCACTTGCTTCGGGATTTAGAAGTTTGTCAATTTCGTCTTTGTATTGAATGCAGGCATAACGGTCAGGTGTCACGATCATCGCCTTTAGGCCTTCCGGTTCTACATGGGCTTTAAAGTGTGTAACAATGTCGGAAACAATGGTTCTTACACGTTCAGGGGATTTCAAAAAGACAGACATCTTAGCTGCCTTCTGACTGAGTTTGTTCCGATCGTCTTCGCTGAGGTCATTTGCTAATTCTTTAAAAGCAATGTCCAAACTTTCTTTGTCAATGTGATAATTGGGCAAGCGGGGTTCAAAGTGCAATGGCAAGGTTGCATTGTCTCTGATACTTTCCTGGAAGGTGTAACGACTCATGTATCCGCCACTGTCCTGCTCTGCACCGAAAGCCCAAAATGTGTTTTTATAAGCTTTATTGATAGGGGTTCCAGTCAACCCAAAAAGGAACGCATTTGGCAAGGCATTCCGCATCTTTCTTCCTAAATCACCTTCCTGTGTACGATGCGCTTCATCCACCATTACGATGATGTTGTCCCGTTTATTCATGTCAGGATAAGCATCTTTGAACTTGTGCACCATCGTAATGATGATTTTCCGGGTGTCCTGTTCCAAGAGGGTATGTAATTCCCTGATGCTATCGGTGGTAATCATATTGGGCACTTCGGCGGTATTGAATGTGGCTGTGATTTGTGTATCCAAATCAACTCTGTCCACCACGATAATTACGGTTGGATTGTCCAGGTCTTGTTGCTTTCTGAGTTTTTGAGCGGCAAACAACATTAGCAAAGATTTCCCTGAACCTTGAAAATGCCAAATAAGACCTTTTTAATTTTGCCTTCCTGGACCCTCTGCACAATGGCATTGGCTCCTTCGTATTGCTGATACCGGCAAACAACTTTTATTTTTTTCTTCTTGCTGTTGGTTGCGTAAATGGTGTAGTACTGAAGTATGTCCAGAAGAGTCGAAGGTTTCAGTAAGTGAGTGAGTTGTTTCGCTACATCCTGTAGTCCAATGAAGCGCCCAAGTTCATCTTTTTCATCCTCCAATCGCCAGGGTGCCCAAAACTCAAGAGGTGTTCGAACTCCTCCGATGAAAATCTCTTTCCCTTCCGTAGCGAAGGAAAATACATTGGGTACAAAAAGTTGAGGAACCGCATTTTCGTAAACAACATTAATGTCATGAGCGCCATCAAACCAGGTCACAGATGGCCGAACTGGGGTTTTGGCTTCACCTACAACGAGAGGGATTCCATTAACAAAGAGTACAATGTCTGGGATCTTAGTTTCCCTGGTTCGAATTTTGAATTGATTGCAAAGTATGAAGCTGTTATTTTTTACAGCTTCATAATCAATCAATCGAACGGCCACATGTTCGTTATTTTTCCCAATAGGAAGCGTTACTTCATTTCGTAACCATTTGGAAAATTCTTCATTGGCCCTTACCAATCCCACATTGTTTACGGTAATGAGAATGGCCCGGAGTTTATGAATTACTTCATCAGCTTTATCGGGGTTGGCTGCTAAATCTGGATTAAGACGACAAAGGGCGTCCTTCAATTCCTTATCAACAAATACTTCGGTAATATCCCGTTGTAATAAATCAGCCTGTAGATATTTCCATTTTACCGAATCATATTCTACAGAATCTTCCTTTACTACGTTGCCTTGCACGGCATTCAAATTCACTCCTGTGAGTTGGTGAATGATAAAGTGCTCTACGGTATTTTGTTCATTGAACGCCATGAATTATGAAATTTCAAGACGGCTGCCGTAGTCTTGTAAATGATTGGCTGCAATCAGGATGTATTTTTCCTGGAACAGTTTGCGTTTTCTTTCAGACCAATTGTGAATGGTTGATACAATATCTTCTTGGTTAATATTGGGCTTTTCTTTTCTTACAAAGTCAACTGTCGCTAAAATCTCTAATGACAATGCAGATTGAAAACCGTCTATCAGCTTTACTAAGTTGGATAGCCTTGTTCTTTGTTCTGAACTAAGTTCATTTTTAATATAATAACTTACTTCATTAATCTTGTCATATTGCAATTCCAAGGGTTCAAAAGCTTTTGCATTCATTTGTTCCAAGCCCTTTAAATATTTGCCATTTACATTGTGTAGCAAGTGTTCAACCTGAACTGAATAGGGCCCATAATGACTTGCTTCAAATTTCAGTTTGTTCAAGCTTTTTTCTCCCAATCTTTGTAAAAAGTATGCTAACTTATTGGCAACAAAAAGACTTGCGTTTTCACCCAATGACTCATAATAGAACATGGCATAAAGCACCATAGCTCTGGCTGGTGTTAGCTTTATTTCTTTGTTGGCATCTTGTTGTTTTAAAATTTCTTTTACAGCTTCATTAGGTTCAAACACCTGAATATTGACATGGTTTAAATGTCCAAGATGTTTTTCTATCATTGGTTTTACCTTTTCCCATTTTAATCCTCCGTTACCACAACCCAATGGTGGAATGGCAATACTTTCAATTTTATATTCATCAATAACTTTAGCTAATTCTTGCAATCCTGCTTCAATGTATTCGTATTTGGATTTCATAAACCATTCGGTCTTCGTAGGAAAATTAATTATTATCTTTTCTCCTTCCAAGGTTTGCTCTTTAACCACAAGTAATTTACCAGTTAGTAATTCTTTCTTTTTACAGGCGGCAATATAAATTTTAAAATTCATTGGAAAAGCTTCTTTGAATTGCAATGCAATTCCTTTACCCATTACACCAACTGTGTTAACTGTGTTAACTAAGGCTTGGGTATGTGCTTCTAACAGATTTCCTTTTAAATATAGCATCAGTAATAAAATTGATTGTGTGGATTAACCCGAACGGAAATTCCCAGTCCGAGGCGATTTACTATTTCTTCAACAAAAATTTTCCGTTGTACGTTTAGCACAACTATGCAACTTATGCAATTTACTGGCACATGATTCCTTACCAAAAATTCCGCTTGTTTTCTTCGCATCCTATCAAAGTCGTCTTCAGTGTTACGCCATTGCCTTTCTGCTACCATTTCCCAGTCCACTTCACCAAGGTTTGCAATATCGTTGTAAAATTCCGTGATGGCATTTTTTGCATGACCATCTGTAAAACACCATGCTCCAACATTTTGAATTAAAGTGTTCACACGACAAACAATATATACTATTGCTTCCTGTGGTCTCCGGGTAATTCCTCTGTATCCTGTTACAATATTTAAAAGCATGGGCGACAAAGGGCCAAAATAAAATGGAACATAATCGCCCAAAACACCATTGGGGGGATTGATCCCAACTGGGTAATCATTTCGTTGTGCAATCAGGCCTGTATCTCCAATATTAATGTAGTTCGGATCTGATTGTGGATATTTCACACAAGTTGACCCCCTTGTTTCACGCTAAATTGACCCCATAGTTAACTGCTTTTTCATGACTGAAGATTGTGATAAATGTTAGTTAAGATATTAATTTTCACCATTCATTTCCTACTGTTTCTGTTTTTCTTTCCCAAAGATCGCCTTTTAATCCAATGCGGATAGAATCGTGAAACAATGCGGTCCAGGATGGCGGCAGCAATTGTTTTTTGCCAATCAGATCGAACCATTGTTTTACCGGTACTTGTGAGGTAATCATCAGAGAACCTTTTTCCGTGACGGTCTTCAACCACTTCCATCAGCGAAGCCTTCCTTGTGCGTCGAAGGGTGCAGACCAAAATCACAGGCAGAAGAAGGTCTTGTTTTTCGATACGTAGCATCACGGATGTGGGAACCATCGGCCTTGCCATTTTTAATTTAGTGATCAGTCAGAAGTATTCGAGTAAAATAACTTTGTATCCATTGATACAAGCTTGATAACCCAAGGCGGATGCCAGATAACTTTTTCCTACGCCGGTACTTCCGGTGTGATGATGTTTTGTTTCTACCAATAAACGTACAGCGCAAGACGATGAACTCCATTCTTGTCAAGGTTTTCTGTTTTGATCGAAGATCAAATCTTCGATGTTTGCCTTGTAGCGGAACTTAGCGTTCTTTGCCGCGATCAATCTTACGGTTGTGCCGTTCGTCCCATTCGGATTCTAGCCAAGAACCCCACCATTTCGTCCGGTGTGTAACGACTAGTTTGTCCTGATTCTAATGTGGTGCTAAGGCCCGCATCATTCCATAGAACTTCATGTGTTTCATTTTTTGCAACGTTGCTTCATCCATGATTTTTTGTTTTTTAAAGTTTAACTTATTGATAGTATTCTTCTCCACGAATGTTTTCGTGCGAAGGCATTTTGTTGTTGGTTCTTCTTGTTCCCGCCCGCATAGTGTCCATTCCTTTCTCCAAGATGTTTTGATGATCTTGTAATTAATGACCATATTCCATAGCTCGCTGACAGGCCTTGATCAATCGATCTGTGCCCACTTTCTTTCGAAGCCCAAAACACCTTAAGCAGGATTTGTAGCATTGTTCCGGGTGTTGTTGTTCTCAAAGATGCCTTCGATAAATAATTTTACATCGGGATGAATCGATTCTGCCCACTTGATAAAACGTTCTGTTGACCACCCGCCCACAGCGATGTGCAGAAGCTTGGAGGACTTTGCTGCAGAAGTATAATTGTAAGGACTGCGTAAACGGTTATGCAAAGCGGATGCGTTCGTATTTGTAGTAAATTTCACAATGGAACTAGAGTAAATAATTTTACTTTGTACCGATGTATTTAAACGGTACACTGTAATAGTGCTTATCTTCCCCAGGCACACGTGCCCGCTTTTCTTAACTGTAACGATACCTGATGCTTGAACTCATACCGAAGCTTTGGTAAGCTTGTAATGCTTTCGTTGACTTCTTCGAACTGTTGTAAACGAGTGTAATTCTTCCTTTCATTGGTGTAGAATTGTGTTCCTGAGTGTAGAACATAATCAGTTTGTTCAACTCTTCTAATGAAGCCGCCGGTTGCGTGGGAGATTTGAGATACGATTGTAGATGATTCTCACAGCTCCCTTCAACTAACGACTTGTCACGTGGCCGGTAGGCGCGAGCAGGAAGAGCAGTAAACTGATAGTGCTCAGCAAAATCTTCAAACGCTTCGTTTAATGTTGGCCGTATTTACTGCTTTTTGTAACAGCTGATCTTAAATTGTCCGGCACCACTGCTTGCGGTACTCCACCAAAAAGTGTAATGCATTTTCACATGCGGTAATAAAATCTTCCTCTTGTTGAGACAGGCTTGCTTGTGCATAGGGTGAGTTGGCTGCAACCAAGGATGGCAACAAAAACCTCTACCCCTATGATCTCGCCACTTTAGTATATCTACGATATGTAATTTTTCTCCTGCGTAATCAATGAACATTTTATCTCCTGCTTTGTGCACCATGGCATCGTAGGGTGGACACGATTGACCACTGGCGATAACCGATACAGAAGCGAGTGTATTTATATCCGTCGGGATGTTTGGTTAAATATTCTTTCCATATTTTTCCCGCGTCATTCCTGTACGTCGAAGTGCTTTGTCCATGTAGGGATAGAACGAAAGCAAATCTTTTCCCGGATTGCTCAGTTCTAGCATAAGGAGGTTTGCCAAATATTTGGACAGATCCCGTTCAGGAAATCATATTTAATTCATCGTAGTGCAGGATGAGTTTCCCGGAAAATGGGGATGTATTTTTTTACCGTATTGCGCGCAATGCCCGTTTGCACACATGATAAATTTGGTACCTTTACTATGGGTATAAAGGGGATGATCTGTTTAATTTTATTCATTCCGATGAGTTTATTTGCTATTTTTCTCTATATTTATGACACAAGTTGCATCATTAAATAAAGAGCTATGGTCTAGTTAAATCACTCATCTATCAGACATAAAAACAGGGGGTCAATTGGGAAATAGGGGTAATTTCCCTGAAACATGGGGCAATTTTAAAATGAAACGTAGGGAATTAGCCTGAAATTTCCAATAGTGTAGGTATAACCATTTCAACTGATGAAATAATCACATCTTTACCGAGCGTAGTTAGTTATCAATGGTATAAAAACGGGTTGCCTTTTGGATCAAATTCTTTTTCGAATTATATAACAATGCCAGGAACTTATTCTGTAAAGCTTATTTATCAGGGTAGCACTTCTTGTGTTGGGCCTGACACTACGATTAACTAGTCAATATGCAGTCATTTCTTTGTCAAATTCTCCCCAGCTCCGATCTTATCAAGTAATTCACCGGTTTGTCAGGGTGGAGATATAATCTTAGCTACCATTCCGAACGGCGGTGCCAATTATAATTGGTCTGGGCCTAATGGATTTAGTTCAAATTCCGTTTCTGAAACAATTTATTCTGTCGATTCAATTTATTCTGGGTATTATTACTGTTACATTATTAAAAATGGATGTCAGTCTGCAATTGATTCTATTCTAGTTTCAGTTTATCCTTCTACAAATGCTTCTTTTGGTTACAGTGTTAATGGCGACACAATATCATTTATTAATACTTCACTAAACTCAACATCATTCACCTGGAACTTCGGCGATGGACAGACGTCAAATCAGACGAACCCAGTTCATGTTTTTTCAGCTGCCGGTAATTATATAATTTGCCTAACATCTAATTCGGCAAACTGTAACCCAAATTCATATTGTCAGCAAATTCAAGTTGGAGGTGCTGTTTCAAACAATAATAGTAATTTTGAAAAATTATTTTATCTTCCTTCAACGCCAGGTCCTGGGCAAATAATGTTTGGAGCCACCGATATTGTTCAATCAGAGATTGACAGCGGATATGTTTGTATTGGATACGAATACATTCAAACCGGACCTAATAGAATACAGTATTTTAAAGTTAACAAACAAGGTCAATTACTTTGGGTAAGAGAATTTCCCCCTCATTCATATACAGATGTGCCTCATTCCATCATTAGATCGGGATCAGGCTATGTAATCTCCTTCACTGTAATGGGTAATATTTACGGATTGTTTAAAATTGATGAACTTGGGAATATTCAATGGATGAAAAAGTATGATATACAATTACCCATTTTGAATAGTACTAGTTCAGGAGGTATTATTTGTTCATCATCCGGCTCAAACAATATTTCTGTCGTTAAATTAGATGATA
Organism: Bacteroidota bacterium; assembly: GCA_016720935.1. NCBI lineage: Bacteria > Pseudomonadati > Bacteroidota > Bacteroidota bacterium. Next base: position 100,724 of record JADKJP010000005.1, on the reverse strand, counting down.
ATGGGAGTATTTTGTGGCAAGAGCAATTGGATTTTACATCACTTGGAAATCATTTCCTAACTGTGAACAGTATAATTGAAACGACTAATCAAGATTTTATCATTACTGGTGATATTGATACAATTCCAGGCTCTGGCTTCACAGGTAGAAATGGACTGATAATTAAAATAGGTTTTAATGGAAATCTAATCTGGGCAAAGCAAATTGGTTTCAGTTCTGAGGACGATTATTTTACATTCGAATGGAAAAATTGATGGAGAGTTAATGTTTTTGGGCATAGTAAATCTTATGGGCCATGTCCGGATTTATTGTGAGATGATTCTAGCGGAAATGTTATTAATACGTTTTTGATGCCTCTTACAGGAACCTTATATAATATCATTGAGTTAGCAAATAATCATTATTTAACCACCGCCAATTCATCAGTAATTGAATTTGATTCAAGCTTTGGATTTGTATCATCAAAGGCGATGAAAATTGATCCAAATTCGACTTTTAATAAGCGAAGACCTACATTTGATGACAATTTTGTTTTTGTTGGGAATCAGACTGATCCCAATACTAATGAAACCAAGTACGCAATTATAAAATTTGGAACGAATACCACCAGTTGTTTGGATTCATTAATAAACTTTACTAACCAAGCAGTTTCAAATTCAGAGATAGCTTTATTTCCTACAGTGGTCCCCTGGGTTTAATCGCAACAATTTATTCAGGAAGCTCTTCTGCTTCTTCTTTGTTGGATTCTAGTTTATGTCATATATGCAACTTAATAGCACACATTGATACAATTGGGGGAGTAACATTTTGTTCTGGTTCAAATGTAGAATTGATTGCCGATTCTGGAATGACTAGTTATTTATGGAGTAATGGTGATACGAATCAGTCCGTTACAGTTGAACTTTCTGGAAATTATTCGGTTTCAATACAGGATAATTATGGTTGTTTTTCAAATTCAGCGCCATTAACTGTTATAGAATATCCTCTCCCTTATGTTTATTCCGGGATTGAACAAACGATTTGCACAGGAAGCTCTGCCATTCTTGGAAATGCAGGAGTTAGTGGGAACACATATGCTTGGTATCCAACATTTAGTTTAGACGATTCAACAATTTCTAATCCTACGGCAAATCCATTAAGTACGACAACTTACCAGCTTACGGTTACTAATGTTTTCAATTGTTCTGATTCAAATTCCGTAACAGTTTTTGTCAATCCTCCACCACTGGTCAATGCCGGTGCTGACCAGACAATTTCAGAAGGTGTATCTGTAATCCTTGGGGATAGTCCTACTGCAAGTGGGAATGGGCCTTTTGGTTATTATTGGTTCCCGCAAGCAGAACTTGATTCAATTTTCGTTTCAAATCCCACTGCCACCCCTAGTAATACCACAACATACACAGTGTCTGTAATTGATTCAAACGGTTGTTCTGCCAGCGATAATGTTTCAATTACTGTTGTGCCCTTAAATTGTAGTTATCTGCTTTCAGATACATTATTCAATTTCACAAGTACTGGTGGTTCTCATGTTTTCGATTTCGTTCTAGTTCGAGTTGTCAATGGGAGGTTAAGTAACACAATTCCTTGATACAAGCATCTCCAAGTTCCATGCAAACCGGTAATGGGAGTGTGATAATAAATGCGGATTCTGCAATGGTTCTCCACGTTCAGGAAGTTTTATTGTTGCGGGAGTATCGTATGAGGTCTATCAGGACTGTACTTCACCTATTCCATGTACAAATCCTGTCGCTGGTTTTGTTGGCTCGCAAACCAGTGGAAATTGTCCTTTTACTGTCGATTTTATTGATACATCTGTTACCACAGGAGCTACTAGCTGGTTATGGACAATCTATAATGGTGCAGGTTCTCCAGTTATTTCAACTGTTCAAAATCCAACGGCTATTCCTTTTAATTATCTAGGAAGTTTCCTCGTAAAATTGGTTGTTATAGACAGTTGCGGTAGTGATTCTATACTTGTTCCTGATTATATTACTGTATCTTGTACGACAAGTATTGGAAATTTGTTGATTCCAGATCAATTCCAGGTTTACCCAAATCCCACTAGTAATTACATTTACATTGCAGCGGAAAATATTGAAAACGAAGAATACATCTTTTCGTTAAGGGATATCGTTGGTCAAGAATTGACCTCAGAGAAAGTAGATGTTAAAGATAATATACTATTGAAAAGGTTAGATGTTGCACAACTGACAAGTGGAATTTACATGCTTTCAATAGAATCTAACTTATCGAAATGGAGGATTAAAATTTACAAACTTTAGGTGTGAATGTTTCACTTTTTGTTTCGCCTTTCAGGTATTTGATGAAACATGGGCGGTGTAATATGTGCAATATCAAATAGATACGGATAAATCTTTACAGCGGTTCAAATCCGCTCGGGACCTCCAATTTCTATTCATTAGAAGACATCAAGCCTCATTTCGCAAGAATGAGGCTTTTTGCTTTTCATTAGGAGACGTTAGGACTCGTTAGGATGAAGAAGTGATTCGCTGAGGATTCGCAAAGAGGGTTTTGGGTGATTCGCTAAACAATGGTGTCTGCGGAAACATGGAAGTATTTTCAACTTCTTCTCAAAGACCTAATTTTAGAAAGATCCATAATAATCAATGTTAATAAAATACCAAAGAGAATTAAGGATGCACCAATTGTCCCCAAATTCATACCACCTTTTATTACAGGCTTTGTCATGAAATCGCCGAATGTTGCTCCAAATGGACGAGTTAAAATGAAGCCCAACCAAAAAAAGAATGACAGGAGATATTTTAGTAAAGTAGAAAAATAGTACTAATACTAATAACAAACTTCCAATCACGATTGCTCCTCAAGAAAAACCACGTCAGGAACTGTAGGCAAGAAAATCTCCTAATGATGTTCCTAAAGTATTCGAAAATAAAATTGATGTCCAATAAAATAATTCTGCTCGAATTGATTTGATATGCACAACATCTAAGGACTTTTCAGTTGCTTTCCAAACAACAAGAGTTATAATTAAAAAAGTTGCTAAAAGTAGTGAGCTAATTGTGTAGCCAAAGCCCATTGATCGACTCATGAAATCCGAGATAGTTGTTCCTGCAGTGCTGGTTGAGAGTATGACCGCCCAAAAAATGAAAGGATTATATTTTTTTGAGAATAGCTGTGCTATCAAGCTTACAAAGAAGAAACTTAAGAGAATAACTGAACTAATTGCATAACCTATTTGCATGGTCATTGAAAGCAAATCTCCTGCTGTTTCACCTAAAGTTGTGGCGCATATTTTCATTATCCAAAATGAAATTGTGATGGCAGGAGTTTATTCATGTGCCTGAATTGTTTTTAAAATAATTGTCATACTGTTTTAATTTGTTATGTTATATTTGAAATATTTACCATTTTAATAATACTCCTATTTGATTTTGATGTTGAACTATAGTAAGTTCTGTTTTGTATTTCTGTTTTGCTGCCATAGAATTAAAAGCTGTTTGATGTGTTTTGTTAAAATTATTTACCACTTGCTTTCCGCATAAATATCCCAATAGTGCTCCGACAAAGACATCGGATGACCAGTGTTCATGTTCGGTTAATCTTGATACTCCAATCAATGTTGCTGCGGAATAACATACTATTGGAATAATAGTAGTCTCATTATATTGTAAAGCAAACACTGTTGCGATTGAAAAAGCTGTCGCTGTGTGTCCTGACGCAAAAGCATCGAATGATGACCCGTTTTTTTGATGGCTAATTCCTGATCGTATTGTGCCAGTGGACCATACCACAATCCGCCTTCTTTTTGGCTGTTGTTGTAGGATGCGTTTGGTCGTTCTCTTCCTGTAACTTGTTTTATGAGTTGTATCCATACGCCGATGTTATCATTGCTTGTGTTGAAAGCAAAGTTGTTTGAACTCCTTTTTCATTTTTGAATGCCGCACTCAATAAGCCAAATGCAAATGTAGCACCAATGCCATAGTTGCCTCCCAATTCTGTAATGATTGGTGAAGATTTATTTACCCAGTTGTAATTTTGCTTTTTTGTCTTTGCCCAATCATCAATGTCGCCATCATTCTCAATTAGGAATACTGTTATTCCAATTGCTCCACCTGTAATTATCCATTGTTTTGCTGTAAAACGAAAAGGTGCAGTTGCTTGTTCACTGAAGTTGTGAAATAATGAAGGAACATAACCTTGTGGGGAGCGAAAGGAAAAGATCTCGCCAGTTTTGTAATAACTTCTTGAAGGTATTTGCGAAAACGCAGTTGAGATAAAAAGCAGTAGGCTTGACAGAAGAAATAGTTTGATATTTATTTTCATCATAATTTTTTAACGAGTGATATTTCATTTACATGTCCGTTAGCGAGGTTAAGTCATTCTTATCCTTTTTAGTTTCTATGTTCGAATTCTAAATGAAACATTCTCAATGATGAAATAGTGGTTTCGGCAGTTTATTCATTTAGTTAAATTGATTTTGAACCAGTGTTATTTTCAGATAGATAGTTTAGATAATACTCATAAGCCATGAACCATAGGGAGTATACTGTCAAGCGACCCCAAAAATCGACGAAAGGTAAAGTTGCTAAATCTGGAGAAAGTTTGTTGAAATAACCAAGAAGAAGGAATACTGGAATGTTGAGACAGACTATAACAATAATCGTTGTTTTAAACAAACTCTTTCTCGGTAAATATTTTTTATATAGAGCGTAACCGGTGAACCAAGCGAATAAACACATAACCTTCCCCAGAAATCTATAAAGACGATTGCCCGAGGAGTTGAGGAAAATACTTGAAAATATGCAAGTAGAAGAAAAATAATTGCATTTAAAGCAACCAATATACCTAAGAGTTGTCGAATTACTAGTTTTGACATTGTGAATGTTTTTTAAAAATTAAGCAATGTCGTTGCAAAAAGGAGACCTAAACACTACGCAATGAAACGGCGCATTAAACCTGAAACCATTTTGCAACAGACATTGTCAAATACTTTTTTATTTAATAAATTGAACGACTATTCAATTACAATCTTTCCGTCTTCTTTGAAGGCTACAGACTTTTTATCCCTTCCGTTTTTAATGTCAGCTTCATATATACTGCCATTTTTTGCTGTTTCTGTTTTGTCTACTTCAACAATTTTCCAACCAGGATAATGTTTTTGGATTTCATTGTAAACAGGTACAGGCAATTCTTTAACTGTAATTTCTTGTTCCGTTTCTATCCAAATTCCATCAAAGGTATAGTTAGCAGAGATTTTATTTCCGTTTAGGGTAAACTCAGCTTCCCATTCTTTTGCGTTTTCTTTACCCCAATTTACTTTTGCAACAGTTGGGAACATTTTTTTGAAGGTTTTCAGAACGGCATCAGGAGGCGTCATTGCTTGAGTACAACTACTAAATACTGCGATGCTCACTATCATTAAAATTACTTTTTTCATTTTGTTTCTTTTTTTGAGTTAACTTTATTTTTGTTCTAAATATTTGCACAAGCTATTTAACAAGTATAATTGTGGAAATCTAAATACATTTATTCTGGATAAACAAACAAGACTGAATCTGAAAGAGCATACGAGCCAAATACTCCAATTGCATCAGGAAATTGAAGGGGTTTTAAAAATACCGGTTCAACAAATGGATTAAATTGAGATAGCTTTTGCCGATCCAGCTGATCATAAAAATCAGCTGCATTTTTTATCAATGGTTTGAATGAAGACATAACCGGCATCGTTGGCTTTGTGTTTATAAGCAGGCTCCACAACGATCTCCTGAGGTAACCCATCCTGATTTTTATCTTTGTAAACAGCACGGCCGGTTTCTTTAACGTAAAAGAAGGAGCCATGTGTACATAAGCTATAGATGAGCGTTTCTCCATAAGTGGTAGTACTATCAATAGTACGTGTCATTTGATATCTATAGAAATTAGGTTCACCCGGAATATCATTAAAATCTACAATCACTCCTTCATGTTCACCATAAATATCACTGAAAATTGAAGTGTAACTTGCTGCTGCAATAACTGTTTTAGTTTGATTCGTGGTTGTTTGAGCCGAGTATGTCTTTCCGTCAACAGTTAAATTAAGGGTATATGTTGTATTAGGCTGAACGTTGTTTTGACTTTTGTAAAAATATTCATATTCGCAAGTAAATAGATTTTCAGCTGAATCAATTTGTAGTGTTTCAGTACCAAAACTACTGCTGATAATAACAGATGCGTTTCGAACAAAGAGATCCTTGTTATACACCAAAGCATCGAAATACGCAACTGAACTGTTGAGTGACAATTTTATTGGATCTCCCGGCTTTAGCATACACTCTATAACAGGTTTTGTGCTATATGGTAGTGGTGTGACGGAAATATCTTTGTACATGATTCAATAGAAAACAAGAACATGGCAGTTGCAATAATATTTAATGCAAAAGCAATATGATTTTTTAATTTCATCTTATTTTAAAATTTGAAGTTATAACTAACACTTGGAGTAATTGGTAAGAGTGAAACTTGTATTGCTTGGCGTTGTTTTGTAACCGGATCCACGGTTAAGTAAACGAAATAGGCATTTTGTCGACTATAAACGTTGTATAAACTAAATACCCACGACTGATCGTATTTGTGTTTAAATATTTTCCGCTCTTTAGAATAAGTCGCAGAAAGGTCCAGGCGATGGTATGAGTTTAAACGTGCATTGTTTCGATTGGTATAATCATAATAAATGCCATCATAAAGCGTCCCACCTCCAGGAATATTTGCTCTGCCAACGGGAAGTGTGTATGCGTTTCCAGTGTTGAAAATAAACTCTCCTGAGAACGTCCATTTTTTACTAAATTCATAAACACCGACAATTGAAAGGTTATGTCGTTTGTCGTATTTGAATGGAAAAGTGTTCCCGAAATTGAGATCTGGAAATTTTTGATTTGTCCATGATAGAGTATATGAAATCCAGCCGGATAATCGGCCAATGTTTTTCTTGACAAAAAATTCTGCACCATAACTCCAGCCTTTCCCAAATACTAGATTACTGTCGATATTTGTTTGTTCTAATAATTGTGAGCCTTCTTTAAAAGCAACTTGATTTTGCATGGTTTTATAATAAATTTCTACTGAAGTTTCCCATCGATTCTGCTTAAAGTTTCGGAAATAACCTAACGAATATTGTTCAGACCGCTGCGGTTTAGTAATCTTGCTTGAAGGAATCCAAATATCTGTAGGTAAAGATGCTGTCGAACTTGGTACAATATGAAGGAATTGGTTCATCACAGTGTATGCAGCTTTCAAAGATGAAAAATCATTGACAACATATTTCACTGTAGCCCTTGGCTCAAACTTGACATACGAAATATTTTTGTCTATGAAGGAAGGAACACGTACACCAAAGGTTTAGTCCGAATTTCTCGGAAACATTTAAATCATCGTTTATATACATAGCGATTTCACTATTGTACTTTTTTGGAATATTATTTATATCAAGATTTGTTATAGGTGTTTTCTTTGGAATCTTAGCGGATTTGCCACTTGGACTAAAAGTGTGATAAGTGTAATCAATACCGAAATGTATAGTATGCTTTGGATTTGGGAAATATTCGAATGCTGTTTTTCCGGAAATGTCATCAATTGCAGAATAAAATTGAGAGAATATTTACCTTGAATTGATGACAGATTCAATAAATATGAATTGTAAATTAAGGAGGTATTTGAAAACAATTTTTGACTAAATAGATGATTCCACCTTACTGTTGCAGTACTATTACCAAATCTGATTCCATAATTCAAACTACTTGCATCTGTATACTGTGCATTGTCCTGCCCTTTAAAGAAACTTGCGAAGACCCTGTCTTTTTTCGCTAAGCTTATAATTTATCTTTGCATTTAGATCATAAAAATTATAGGAGTTGCCATCTCCAAATGCTTTTAACGGTTTTAAAATTAAATCAATATAGGTTCTCCGAGCAGAAACAATGAAAGATGCTTTGTCTTTAACAATTGGGCCTTCAATTGTTAGATTGGAAGTAATTAAACCTAAACCACCTGCAACATGAAATTTTTGATTATTGCCTTCTTTCATTGTAATATCAAGAATGGAAGAAAGCCGTCCCCATATTGTGCAGGGAAGCCTCCTTTAATTAAAGTGACTTTGTTTAGTGCCCTTTCATTAAATGTACTGAACAGCCCGAATAAGTGATTGGGATTGTAGACAACAGCTTCGTCCAATTGAACCAAATTTTGATCTGCATTCCCTCCTCTAACAAAAAGCCGGTTGTTCCTTCTTGACCCGCCGATACACCAGGAAGTAATTGTATCACTTTTTAGTACATCTGGTTCTCCAAGTATAGCAGGCAACAATTCTATTTTTTGAATAGGTACATCAATTACTCCCATTTCAGTTTTGGTAACGTTTCTATTTGACTTTTCAGCTGAAATAGTCACTGTTCCTAATTCATTCATTGAGGATTCTAATAACACATCCAATGTAATATTATGATCCAGCTTAATTTTTAATCTGTGCCTTATATCCTAAATATGAATATACAACTCCGAGCGTATCTGTCTTTGGTACACTGATTGAGTAGAATCCATAACTATTTGCAACTGTACCAGATTTTGTATTTGTTATGAAAACATTTGCTCCTATCAGAGCCTCTCCTGTATTCGAATCCTTCAGATAGCCGCTTAAAGTGAAGTTTTGACCAAAAGAAAATAATGGGGTCGCGAAGAGGAAAAAATAAGGTTTTTGATTGTCATGGCTAACGGTATCTGAAATTATACTGCTAACCTAAAGTGTAAATGTGTTTTAAAGTTGAAGTTGCCTAAGAATAAAAAAAAAATTCAACAATTAAAATTCCAGTTTGTCGTTCAGATCCGATTTTTATAGGATGATTTTATCAGTCAAAAAGATTTCAAATTTATGCAAAGTACCATTATGCCCATAGATTATTTTGAATTTATAATAATCGCAAATTTGTTTCACTATGGAAAGTCCTAAGCCAATGGACTCAACTGCAGGATTAAATTTTGTAAAGCGATTAAAAAAGCATTTCTTCTTTTCCCATAGCGGGTTTCGGAATTAGAAATTGAAAAACAATTTTCCGTTATTTTAATTTTAACTACTCCATTTTCCCAATTATGCCGAATTGAGTTTTGTAAGAGATTAGAAATAAGTATATCGGCCAGAATTGGATTCATATTTAATTCTACTGAGCTGCTGTAATCCTTTGTAAGTGAAATAGATTTATTTCTTATGCTGTCTTCAAATGCAAGTATTGTTTTATCTGTGAGGGCTGCTAATTCGATGTAAGAGTATTCATTAAATTGCCCGTTTTCGATTTTTGTAAGAAGCAAAAGTGATTTGTTTAAGTGTGAAAGTTTATTTACAGCCTTCTCGATTTCCTGAATTTGCTCTATACTTTCTTCAGATAAATGAACGTCTTGCATTAAAACATCCATTCTCGTCTTAATAATTGCCAAAGGAGTTTGTAACTCATGTGAAGCATTTTCCGTAAACTGTTTTTGACTTTTTATAATCGGTAAATAGTTTACTAGTCATAGAATTAAGGACAATGTTTAAATCTTGAAATTCCTTTGTTGTCGTATTTTGAATTTGAAATGGCTCAGTATCAGAAAATGAAAGATTTCTTAATTTGTCTAGTGTAAAATAAAATGGACTAAAGAGTTTGCGTGACACAAATCTGTTAATAGAAACAACGACAATCAAGATCAAAGCAAACATGATAGCAAGTGCAATAGAAATACTTTCAGCTAATTCGTCAGTTTTAATATTTGAATGAGTAATGCTTAATTCATAAGTGTTACTATTTATTTTGAAAACAGAATTTAACTGACGAAAAGGTGCAAACTCCATTTCAGAAGAATCATATACCGTTGTATCTTTAAATGTATTTCCAAATGGCAATGAAATATCAGACAATCGACTATCAACGTCATTATCTGCATCTTTAAATATGAAGCTTTAGCATCGCCACTTGTCCTTAGATTTTCTACAATAATACTTTTCTTGCAAGCAGTGATTCGTATTCATTTTCGTTTATCTGCTGGTTTATTATTAAAAACAAAATAAAACCACTGATAATAAACACAGGAATTAAAGATAGAAATAGGCTTATCGTTGTTTTATTAAGTAGTTTCATGTCGTCTTGAAATTATAGCCCATACGATAAACAGTTCGTATATAATCCGCACATCCATTTTCTAATAATTTCCTTCGAAGATTTTTTATATGAGTATAAAGAAAATTATAAGTATCTGCTTGATCAACGTTGTCCTCCCACAGATGTTCCACTATAGCACTTTTGGAAATAATCCTGTTTTTATTCGAAAAGAAAATAGAGAAGTAAATCATACTCCTTTAAAGTTAACAAGAGTTCCTTGTCATTAGCAAATGCTCGTTTCGCTAATAGATCTATTCTAATTTCATTGAAAACTAAAATATTACTACCATCATATCTTTTTACGTCTTAATATTGCTTGAATTCGTGCATTGAGTTCTGGTAGATGAAATGGTTTTGTTAAATAATCATCCGAACCCAATTGCAGACCTTTTATTTTGTCCTCTAAAGAATGCTGTGCTGAAATAATTAGAATCGCAGATTCTAAGTTTACTTTTTTTAATTCTTCAATTACCTGAAATCCTGAACCATTTGGAATGTTAATATCAACAATTATACAATCATAGTCGTAGTGTTGTATTTTATCTGAAGCAGTATGATAATCTTCAGCAGTATCACAAATATAGCCTTCACCTGAGAGATACTTAACAATTACTTCTAACAATGATCGTTCATCTTCAACAATCAATATCTTCATCGGTTCATTTTTGCTAAATATAAAGAATTAAAAGTGTTTTAAACTTGAAGAAGAACTTACATTGACTGCATCCTTTCATTGGATTCCGGTAGAATTGTTTCAAATATGGATAATTCTTAAGATTATGGTATTTGATTTATATACCAACAATCTCCACTCGATAACAATATCCAAATTTTAAACTAACCCATTGCACCCGCCAGCTCGCCCATGTATTCTTACAGGAAAAAGGACATGGACGCATTCGAACAAATCGTTGGCCAGCTTCTGGTAGAAGAAAAGTATTGGGTTAGACATTCCGTAAAGATCGATCTTACTCCTGAAGAGAAAAGAATCATCAACAAACCTTCAACGCCAAGGCCGGAGATTGACATAGTGGCTTATAACACAACAACCGATACAATCTACCTGCTTGAAGTGAAGTCTTATCTGGATAGTCCCGGTGTTGTTTATGAGCATGTAGCAATTCAACAAGACGAACAGGCGGGCCGTTACAAGCTGCTTACCGCAAAGAACTACCGTGAAACACTCGCGAAACGGTTACATCAAGATTGGTGCAAATCCGGTCACATCCGGCAAAGTACAAGGATTTCATTCGGACTAATTGCCGGAAAGATTTACCGGAATAGAGAGCTTGAACTCCGGAAATACTTTGAAAAGCAAGGATGGTTGTTCTGGGGCCCAGCGGAAATCAAGAGCCGAATTCTACTGCTTCCTGAAAAGGGTTATGAGAATAATGCGGTAACGATTGCTGCTAAGATCTTGACCAGGAGTTAAGAATATTGGAACTTCGGTTTATTTGAACTAAGGTTGGTTTACCGGTGCGAAATAAACGTTACGGCCCCGCTCGGCGGAATGTTTGCGCGGTGGCCTGTGTGTAGGGGCATTCCGCCGCACACAGTACTTCCGGGTTGTTCAATGGATGTATTTCAATTCAGTAAAATAAATTGTGCAGGTTGATTACCGAAACTTTCACCGGTCCCTTTAGTCCCGCATAATCTCTGGCACTGCTGTAATAATATTGCTCAGGAAACTCGACAATACCTTCCATCACAGGGTTATTATGAATGTATTTGATTTTCGAAAGGGTGAATGTGGGGCTGTAAACCTCTTCAGCATGATTGTTATATTGCCAAAGCTGATGAGCAGATTTTTTTGTTTGCTTTTCTCCACCCTGTTCGAATATTTTCAACAGCCATTCTTTCCGGCTTTCTCGCCCAAGCCGGATTTCATTAATTAACGTACCACTTGTGAATTTCTTAAAGTCGCGCATCACATTACTCAGATCCGAATTCTTAGCCCTTGCATTCAGATGGATATGACTGGTCATAATGACATAACAAAATATTTCCAATCCCTTTTTTTCTACGCAGTAGTTCATGCTGTCACAGAGCATCTGCTTATATTTTTCTCTGATAAATACATCGACCCATTCAACAGTGGTCAATGTCATGAAATAGGCGCCCTCTTGTTTGTGTATCTGATAGGCATTTGGCATCGTGCAAAGATGCGGTCTGACACTAACCAATTGCAACCAACAAATGAAGGATCTTTAATTAGGAAATTCAATGAGAAATAAGTTGTATTAAAAAAAAGGTCTTTCAACCCATACCTTTTTGCATTATTCTACAGACACAATTTCTTTTAAAGATTCCGTTTATCACAAGGTATAACCATTCGTTGATTCCATTAAAAAGAATTTGATTAAATTGGCTTCAACATTCTATAGAGAAATTGCAGCAACAAAAATATGAAATGAATAAATACAAATGAAAATGATATTGAAGTACTGTGTGCGGCGGAATCCCCTAACGCACAGTCTTACGCGCAAAGATTCCGCCGAGCGAGGTTTGAACCAGCGAAGTCTAAGAATGAAGATGGAATTTTATTGTTAAAAGTAAAAATATTCGCCCTCAGGCAATCTTCAACCTAATTAGTTCATGTGCCACTTCTTGTATTCCTTCCATAATACGCTCAACCTGACGTGTAGAAGGTTTCTTTTTACCGGAGATGTATTGAGCAAGCAATGATTGATGCATGCCTATTCTTTCTCCAAGTGCTTTTGCATTGATTACTTTGTAGTATGCAAAAAAGGACGCCAGATCGAATTGAAAATCCAGATCGGCTTCTTTGAACAAAGCTTTATGATGATGCTTCTGATGAAGATTCAATGCATCGATCATGTTTTTTCGAATCTCCTCAATTGAATCGCCCATTGTACCAACAGGGAGCGAAACCTTCTCTGCATAAGCAGAAAAACCATCACTTGTTTTTTCTATAATTATCTTAATTTTCATTTTTTCTGAATTAGTTACTTGAAACTTATTTTGCTATTTAATGAATGCCACATTTACTTTAGTCCTGCAGCCTTAAGTATTTTATTCGCTAGCCCTTTTCCAATTTCCTTGCTTCCATGTACCGGTACTGTGATTGTGCATTTCTTTGTAGGATGAGCCATGATATGGTGACTGCCTTCAACTCTTAGAATGTACCACCCATCTTTTTTAAGAATCCTCAGAAATTCATTGTACTTCATTTAGCAAAGGTAATATATATATTACCTAAACAAAATAAATTCTTTGACAATTTCTTTCAAATTAACTTTAGCCAAAGAAAAAGAGAATATTTAAAACATCCTTTTTGTCAAAATTTCACTAATTCTAGCCCTAAAACGTTTCGCTAACGACTCGCTTTTCAAAACCCCTCTCCGCATCGGCAAGCAAACCAAGAGCATATAAAACCCGGGCGAATCCGCTCGGGACCTCCAAATTAAAGCGCCTGAAATTTTTTCAGGCGCTTTTTTAATTACTAAGGGTTTGGAAGAAGTCTGTCCTATCGGGATACAGCGGTTCAGATCCGCTCTGGACCTCCAATTTCAATTCATTAGAAGCCATTAAGCCTCATTTCGCAAGAATGAGGCTTTTTGCTTTTTATAACCCATTGCATCCGTCAGCATTCCCATACAACAATGTCTGAACCAGGATTTGTCTGATAAAAGGATCTTCAGGATACTGAACTTATTTGATCCAACCACTATCAAATAAATGGAACGAAACGGACTTATACTTTAATCAGGTTATTTCGGTAATCAAGGATCAACTGATAAGGGAGATTTTCTCATTTCAATTACACTATCCCTAAATCTAATCTAAAAATTTATCTGTATCGAAAAATAGCGTTTGATCTAATTGTGTTTTAGTTTCAATTACTATTTTTAATTACCCGCAAGATCGTCTTTTTGTCTTTCTGAAAAATAATAATTGTATACAATCCTGTGGAAAGATCTTCTCCTAATTCTACATTGCCAACTACCCTCAGATGTTCTTCTACTTGCTTTCCGCTGATATCATAAATATAAACAGTTGCCTGTTGGCCAAGGAGCATATAAAAAGTTTTGGTAAATGGATTCGGATAAATGTGATTAGCAGGATTTGCAGTTTCAGCATCAATTCCGGTACATACAGAAAATGTAATTTGAACCGTATCTGAATTCATACAACCGGAGCTGTTCTCGACAATCACAAAGACCTCTGTGGTTCCGGTTCCGGTTCCACTGCTGTCAATTGTGAGTGATGACAAAGTGGAGCCATCGGACCATGTGTATGAAGAAAAACCTGTTCCGGCATTCAATGGAATTGAATTATCATCACAAATGCTCGTATCATTTCCAATTGAAACGGTTGGTGGTGGAAGCACGATAATAGATGCAGTAGATGAATCGGAACAACCATTGTTATCGGTGTAGGAATATGTAAGAGGAAAAGATCCGCTTCCTGTCAGTGCAGGATAAAAAGATCCTGACAATACTCCGTTTCCAGCGTAGACTCCTCCTAAGGGTGATCCACCGCTGAGCAGGAGCGGACTACTGTTTTCACAAAGTGAAAAAGATATTGAAAATGAAACAACCGGAGTTGGATTTACATCTATTGTTGAAGCAGCAGAATTTGAACATCCGTTTCCATCGGTGTATGTGTACAAAATCGGAATGCTTCCAATGCCGGATATCGCCGGATCAATGATTCCGGATACAACTCCGGGGCCACTGTAAACTCCTCCGTTAGGGAATCCACCGCTTAGGGTAACCGGACTACCATTTTCGCAGATTGAATTATTTGGTAAAAGTGTAACAATAGGTATTGGGTTAACTGTGATCGAAGAGGTCTCAGAGTTTGAGCAACCATTGTTATCGGTATATGAATACGCAACAGGAATATTTCCCGTGCCGGAGATTGATGGATCAAAAAAGCCGGATGTCACCCCGTTCCCGGTGTAAACTCCTCCCAAGGGTAGTCCTCCACTCAAAACAATCGGACTTTCGTTTTCACAGACTGAATCATTTATTAAGAATGTTACAATCGGCAATTGATTTACTGTGATTGAAGAGAACGCTGAGTTGGAACATCCGTTACCATCGGTGTGCGAATACATAACAGGAATTAGCCCATCACCGGAAAGTGAAGGATCGAAAGTTCCGTTTGAAATGCCATTGCCGATATATTCGCCGCCTGCTGGTGATCCACCTGTGAGAACAAAGGGGCTCGCGTTTTCACAAATGGAATTATTGAGTGTTAAGATGACGGCAGGTAATGGATTGACAGAAAGTGTCAATTCATTCTGAACCTGACATCCATTGATCGTTGTAGTAACAGTGTAAATGGTAGAGGATACCGGAAAAGCAAAAACATTATTTCCACTTGTCGCGGACAAACCGGAAGCCGGAGACCATGTATAGTTTCCGCCTCCTGAAGCTGTTAGTGTTACGGTATCACTTACGCAAAGAGTATTCGAACTAGCCTGAGCATTGACTGAATATGTTCCACTGCTTTTTGATCCGACGGGAGGATTTGTTGTCAGATAAGAAGTTAAATTTCCGGCTCCGTTGTATTCAAAAACAGAAAAGTAATATGTTATACCTTCTGTTAGTCCGCCAACTGTCACGGAATTACCGCTGCCTTTATAAACAACATAGTTGCCGCTTCCCAGATTATCTCCTGACCCGAAAATACTATTTGCAACATAGTTTGTTCCATTCACCGGTATTTGATGTACAGCTGAACCTTCATGCGCGATAATAATTCTACCTATACCATTGCCCGGAGTAAAATTTAAAAACAGATCTTTGCAATTTGTATTGCTTATACCGAGATTCGAGGCTGCAATAGTTGGCTGATTGACTGGAGCAGGACTAACTTTTTCAATGAAGTAATCAGAAAGTAAATTACCAGCTAAATTATAACTCCCGAAAGTCGCGTTTCCGGTGTAAATCCCTGTACATAAAATGTTCCCATCCGGATCACTGGTGATTCCGTAGGCTATATCTCTCTGTGTACCACCATATGGTTTTACCCATTGACAATTTCCATTCAGGTCATATGCGGCGATGAATACATCCCTGTTGCCTGCCGCTCCTGCATAATGTGTATCGAAATATCCGTGATCGTCAAGTTGCCCGGTAATGTAGACCATGTGATTCATCGAATCCAGCGTAATCCCATTCGCCATATCTTCGTAAGGACCGCCTGCTTTTTTCGCCCACATAATATTTCCTGAAGGATCATATTTGACAATTAAAATATCAGAGTTGCCCGAAGAGGTCAAGGTTGTATTTCCGATAGTAACTGAACCTTCAAAATAACCTGTAGTATACACAAATCCATTTTCATCGATTGCTATGCCGTCATATTCTGATGTACCGCAGCAATTACTTTTAATCCATATTAATTGACCATTTGCATCATACTTTACCAAAAAACTACCGGTTGTGCCGTTGTTTGTTATTGTGGTGCCGGAGAACGTTGCCTGGTTGGTAAAATAACCTGCCACATATATATTTCCATTGTTATCAAAGGTGATTCCCTTACCGCGATCTTCTCCTGTGCCTGCACCTTTCTTCGCCCATTGAACAACACCGCTTGAATTCATTTTCAATGTATAAACATCAGAAAGACCAGCAGGAGTAAGGTGAATATTGTCGAAATAAATATGCGCAGAATAAAATCCGGTAAGAAAAACATCACCGTTGGAATTCGTCATCAGTGAATAACCTTTGTCGCTTTCTGTACTTCCAAATCGTTTGGCCCATACGAGTTGCCCATTCGTGTTGTACTTGCTGACGAAGATGTCATTCCCGCCTGCTGAAATCAACGAAACCGTCGAAGAGAATTCAGCAGTGTCTTCAATTTCACCGGTTGCATAGCAATTATGCAAATTGTCAACAGCAACTCCATAACCAACATCTCCTCCACGACCGCCTGCATTGCGTACCCATTTTAATGTTCCGTCAGGTGAATATTTACCAACAAAGATGTCGTGTATCCCATTGGAAGAAAGTTGCATTCCTCCATCGAAATGTGTGGTATATTCAATCTGCCCTGAGACATACACATTTCCGGAATCATCCGCAGTTATCGCATTCCCGTCTTCATAACCTTGTGATGTCGCTGCATGGGCCCATTTTACTGTTTGGGCATTTATCTTAGAAAAAGAAAAGCATGAAATAATTATTAATAACCCTAATTTGAAAAATTCATGGTCTTTGTCATATGTAAAGTTACCTGCTAACATGCTATTAAAATATGATCAATATCAAATTGATTATTGCGGTTTCTCAAACCTTGCTTCCCTACTGTTTATTGGCTTTTCGCTTTAAAACAGAACAATATCTTTGATTTCAGAGATTAAAATTTATACCTCATGCAACATTCACAGATTTAAATAAAATTTAAAACATCTTATTGATGATTAATGTCATTCCTTTCTCATAGACAAGATGTCGGTAACCATTGATTTATGCGGATTGCAGAAGGAAGGAGTCTGTCAATTGCAATGGGCTTGATTATTTTATTTAAAAATGCTCAATAAAAAGCTACCTTGCATAGTACTTTTTATTCAGAATAAATGAAAAGCATCTCAACGCTGCTCCTTTTTTTCAGTTTATTTTATTTAAACGCATCAGGTCAGGTTAGATTCAATAAAACCTTCGGAGGCACTTGTGATGTCGAAGGAACATTTGTTCAAATGTGTCACGATTCAGGTTTTGTAATTGCTTCGAATAATTGTTATGGAGCTTATATTATTCGCACCGATTTTTCCGGGGACACGTTGTGGACAAATACTTTTACTGACACACTCTCCACTGGTCCAATTCATTATCCGGCTCTTCCAAAGATTAATTGCATCAAAGAAACACCCGATTACGGATTTATTATGACTGGCACATTAGATATTAATGGATATTGTCGCAGGATAGACAGTGCGGGTAATAAACTCTGGTCTAACGACCAGCCTTTTCCTTATCCCCAGAATGGAACGGGGTTCGCAAATATTTTGATTCAGGATACGGGTGGATATATTATTGCCGGATATTCTGATGATATAGGTCCTGATAACTATGCTTTTTATTTTGGAATCACGGATGGAGGTGATACAACCTATACCAATACCTACGCTTCCGGTGGAGGAACACACCAGGATTTTAAACAGACAGACGACAGCGGCATCATACTCCTGAGGTACGATCAAGGCACCAATGAAAACTTCCTGGAGAAGCATGGGGGAACAAATGGAAGCTGGTCACATTTGATAAACTATTTTCCCTACTGTATTCTTCCCATAGGTGATTCGGGTTATATCTGTGGATCTTATTGTCTGTTCTGCCTTCAGTTTACAAATTAGGGTTGGTCAGATCAGACAGCCTGGGGGATTCACTCTGGTCAAAGGAGCTCGGATTCATCCCGCTTGATATTGTCCCTGTAAATTTACCGGGCGATTCAGGTTATGTGATGATCGCCAATATTTACCGGCCTACTCAGACCTTTGATTATTTAAATCCTTTCTGTGAAGTACAGAATTCAGAAATACATCTTGTCCGAACCGATCTTGAGGGAAATATTCTGTGGGACAGAATCTATGGCGGATCCATCCTGGATATTGCAAGCAATCTTGTCGAAACTCAGGATCAGGGATTTTGTACGCTTGGCTATACAAGAAGCGAATCAGGGCATTCTGAAATAATATTCATCAAAACAGATTCACTCGGCAATGACCATTAAGCTATTCCGGATCTTTCTGATAGTAATTTTAATTCCTGTTTCCGGCCGGGGGCAAATGGCATTTCAGAAATATTATTTCTCTTCCCCAACCAACACCAGGGCCCGGATATTTGAAGCACCCGACAGCAACCTGATCATTGCAAGACAGACTATTGTTAATGGTGTCGGTCATTTGCAGGTAATTAAAGCGAATCAGAACGGCGACACCATTTGGTGTAAAACAAATTACGATTCATTGATCAGGCAATTTAATTCTGCTTCTCAAACAACGGATGGAAATATTTTCATTGGAGGTGTGAATGAAGATTCAAATACAAACATGCGTGGTGCTGTGATTAAAATCGATACTGCCGGAAATGTACTTTGGACCAAGATCATGTCTGATACAATTGTAAATTGCGTTACACTTATTCAACAATTGAATAATGGCGATTTGCTGATTGGCGGAATGTTGAAAGATTATCCCTACAATTCGAATACCGAAGGAATACTTATGAGATGTGATTCAACAGGAAACAGCCTTTGGTATTCTCATGATTACAACAATCCATACCCGGAAAATGTCACAGAAAGAAGTGACGGAGGGTTTGTTATTAGAGGGCAATACTATTTTAATTATCCCGCATATTATATCGCCCGATACGATCAAGTAGGTAATCGGTTATGGCAGCGGCCGCAGTTAGGGTTACAAAACAATTCACCTTTATATTATGACGCAGACTCGATCATTGTTTCCATCGGCTCCAAACAACTTTTGCGATTCGATTCAACGGGCACAATTGTTGGTACCATCAATTATGTTTTCGGTGACGAAACATTTTCAATAATTCGAACCAACGATTTTGGCTACTTAATTGCTTCAATAGTCAATATCAGTTTTACCGAAAGCAAAGCAGTATTTTCGAAAGTCGACAGTCTCTTTCAACCCGAATGGCAAAAAACAATTCAAAATTATATCATGGAAAGTCCGACCACGTGTTTTCAGTCACGTGCCGGTCGTTACTACTTCATGGGAAATATTGATTCGTATCAACATCAGTTAAAAGGATTTTCTATAACGGGTTTCGATACAACAGGGATCAATACTTCAGTGCCATCGGTTCATGATGAAGCAATAATTTGCAACGAATTTTATCCGAATCCATTTCAAAATTATTCCCAAATGGATTTATCGAAAGAGATAACGAATGCTGAAATTATTATTTTTGATATTTTCGGCAGACAAATAAGAATTATTCATTCAACAGGTAATAAAGTGATTCTCGATAGAAAGGATATGTCACCAGGAATATATTTTTATCAAATCAATGTGAAAGGAACAGTACTTTGCACAGGAAAAGTTATTGTGGCTCAATAGAAAGAGGGCCATAATTCCAATTTAATTGAGTCGCTCTTTCTAATCTGGCGTTAATTATTGTTTTATACCGCTGCCAGAGTTCTTTGCGATCCATTGGTTTGAAGTGGTTTAGTTAAAGAAATTCTCTATCTTCAGGAAATCCTTCACAGCCCAATCGTTCAAGTATGAAATTTAAACTACTTTTTTTTCTGACACTCATTTCATTTTACTCAAATGTTTCAGGTCAACCTTTTGTCAGAAGTTGGTTTAAAACCTGGGGAAATGATTCTGTTCCTGCTACAATGAATTTTTTAAATGAATGTGCAGATGATTTTGGGAATGTGTATACCCATATTAAAAAGGATACTGTTTGGACTACCACGATTTCAATGATTACGAAATATAATTCTTCCGGTCAGCGTGAATGGGAGCGTTCGTATTATAATCCTTATGATGGTAGAGCATATACGACTCAAATTAAATGTGACCAAGTCGGAAATGTATATCTGGGCGGAGGCGAAAAAAGTGCTGCAGGAAAAAACACAATGTTGTTATTGAAATATGATTCTGTTGGAACTCTTCAATGGAAATTCAATTTTCCATTTCCCATAACACAAGCAGGAACAATTCAGGGATATACTTTTGACAGTCTGACGAATATCTATTTAACGTCTACAGTATATATAATGGATGGAGCAAATCAACACGAAGATATCCTGATCACGAAGCTGGATTCATCAGGAAATGTGATCTGGAATAAATACATGAATTATCCTGACACAACAGAATTACACAGCCAGGCAGGAGATATTGTCGAAGATAATGTGGGAAATTTTGTGATAAGCGGTTATTCACAGGATTCCAGTATCCTGGCAAAACTTGATCCCTTGGGAAATTTTATTTGGCTTCAAAATAAACCGATCACCCATACATCGTACAGGTTTGTCCTCGATAATTATAATTCTATTTATTCTTTCTTTGATTCATCCTCATTTTCCATTTTGATAAAAATAGACTCTTCAGGAACGGATCTTTGGCAAAAAAATATTACTCAACTTGATTCATGTAAAATAAATTATCTGACCTGTAAGAAAAATTATCTTTATACAGCAGGTGATCGTGGAATTTTAAAATTGGATCTAAACGGAGATTCTCTATGGCGCAGACACTATAATACCGGACCCGGTTTTACTGACGAATACAAAAAAATTGCTGTTTCTGAAAATGAAGATGTTACCGTTGCCGGAAATCTTAATATCAATCCGCCAACATATGGAATTGATCTTGGAATTACTCGATATGATTCATCAGGAAATCTGAAATGGCATCTACAATACAATAATAATTTGAACACAAATGATGATTACAAAGATGTAATACTAAATTCCACTGATAATTTGTTTGTCGGTTCAGAACAATATTTCAAAAGAACGTGTCCTCAACTAATTAGTATTTCACCGGACACATTAACAATAATTTCTGATGTGCATAGGAATTATCAGCAGAGCGATGATTATTCTACTAAAATTGCAAAGGATAATTCAGGCAATATTATTATCGCAGGGGATCTGCTTTCATCAGATTTAGAACAAGCAATTGGTGTGGTAAAGTATGATAATTCGGGAAATGAGATCTGGGACAAAACCATAAAAAAAGTCAACAGCATTTCTTATCTCACTTCGCTAAATACAGATGATCATAATAATATTTACATCACGGGCGCTCATTACACATCTATAACATATAAATCTGAAGGCAGATTGATTAAACTGAATTCGAATGGAGATACAATCTACCAGATTACACATCAAATTACTCCGTATTATATAGAGTCATTCTTGAATTTTGTATCCGATCATTCAGGGAATATTTATTTACTGGAAACGGGAAAGGATTCATCCGGTCTCTATTTTTTTCAGATCCTGAAATATGATTCTTCAGGAAATTATATCTGGAATAAATTTATTGCAGATTCTGCGGAATCGTCCGGGAAAATTATCATTGATGAATACGACAATATTTTCTATTCTTACAGAACGTTTGGCACTGTGTCGCGGGATTGGGATATTGTTGTTTCAATGATGGATACAGCAGGAAATGACATCTGGACAACACAATATGATAGTCCGAATAATTCATTTGATGTCGCGACTGACATGAAACTTGATCATGATAAAAACATTGTATTAGCCAGTATATGTGGAATATCAGATTGGGATCTCAATGTTATAAAACTTGACAGCACCGGACAATTTTTATGGAATTCTGTTTTCATTCCTCATGATTTAACGATTTCTTTCCAGTACCGCCTTGCTATTGATGAGAGCAATAATATTTACATTGCCGGTTTCGAAGATTCCACAAATGTCATAAGGCATGGAATCACAATTAAACTTGAGCCCGATGGCACTTTTGGCTGGAAAAATCAAATACGGTCCAATAGTCATTTTAATAGAAGTGATTGTAATGCAATTGCTGCCGGAAACGGCTTTGTATATGTTTCCGGTTCTGCTTATAATTCAAGCGATCATACCTATCTTTTTTTAGCAGTGTATGATACATTGGGTGCATTGGTCTACCTTGACAGCATATCTGCTCCCTATTCAACTGCCGGAGATCCGCAGCAGGGATTACAAATTATTTATGATGCCAGTTGTGTCTATTTAACGGGGAGAGTTTACACTGCTGCTGAAGAAGCAGAGTTTTCTGCCTTCAAATATTGCAATTCACCTGTTGGAATTTCTGAAAATCATTTTCCCTCTATTGATTTTTCAATTTTTCCCAATCCATCAAATGGAACCTTTTCAATTCACTATAATGCCAGGGAGAATTCAAAAGCGGAAATTGAAATCTATAATTTAGTCGGGGAAAATATTTTGAAGAAACAGGTTTCTCTGATTGCCGGCCAAAATGAATTTCAATTCAATGAGAAATTATCTTCAGGAAGTTATTTTGTGAGAATTAAGTTAAACAAAGATTACTTTATTTCAGAGAAACTGATCATATTGGATTAATACACTGAGTTCCAATGATGCCACTGTCGGTACATTCTTAACAAAATTGTGCTTTCAATACATCCCTCAGCAGAGAGTTTGAACAATTTATATTCTACCTTTAATATTGTTATTCCTTCGCGGAGGCTAAAAACTTTTCAAATGAAAAAAATATATTTTACAAATATTGATTTTTTGTACAACCAGTCTGAATGGACAGCAATTGGATTTTGTAAAATATTATTCACTTTTCCAGTACAATTATGCAAATGCACTCTGTGTTACGCATGATAATTACCGGTTGGTGACCGGTTCCACAACACTGCATAATGTCGATAATATTTATTACCTGATGAAACTGGATTCATCGGGTAATTTTATCTGGTCAACATTCGGAGATGTGCACCTGGATGGCGGTGATACAGATGGATGGGTAGTAACCGAACTTTTAAATGGCAACCAGGCAATCAGCTGCGCACTTAGGACGAAAATAAAGAGATGTTAAAATGAAATTGCATGTTTTCGTGACCACAACACGCTAAGTTTTTAATAAAAATATCCACCACGAAGGATCTCCAAATTTATTTTTTATTCGCCATCAACCAGGCCTGAACCAATCTCAACTTACCAAAAGGCACTTTGCCATCCGATTTCATACGTGCGGCTTTTAGTTCCAACGTACCATCCGGGAAAAACTCTGAAATAGATTCAATTTCACTCTTCTTCAACAATTGTTCGATGTTGATAAGCTTGTTTTTTATTGCAATTGCCAGATGTCCTTCAATTGTAGATTCTGCAAGATTTCGGTGAGTGCAAATTTCCGATAGTTTTTTACCGGAGTTGAAAAGCTCAATGGTTTCTTTCACAGTAGGAGAGAGAAGCGTGGATTTATTTAGTCCCTTACTTTTTGATTTTTCAGCACTGAAGTTTAAGGGAATATTGTTGTCTACACAATAATCGTGTATGATACGGAGAACTTCGTCACCATATTCCTTTACTTTGTGTTTCCCAAAACCAACGATATTCAGGAGTGAAGCTTTGTCGCCCGGCAAGTTCTTACAACAGTTTTTAATAGCCTGATTACTGAATATCATGTAAGCCAACACATCGGTTTCTTCTGCAATTTTATTTCGGTAAGCTTCGATCAATTCATACAAACCGGAACGCTGTTCGGCGGTTTTTTCCTTTTCATTTGGCAGGAATGAACTTTTTGGTTGTACAAGACTCTCGGGAATTAATTTTTTCCATGTTGCCAATTCGTTTGAATGAAACCCTTTTTTACATAGTTCTATTTTGATAAGACTATGTATCAAATGTTCATGAATTTCCTGCAACAGTTTATCAATTAATCGTGATTCTTTTCTTGTACTGATTTTTAAAGGATGATCAAGGATAAGTTGTTTCCATTCCGTCCATTGTGTGGAAAAATATACAGCTGCCTCAGCGATTCTCGTATTTAATTTTTCATTTAAATCAGGATTCGGATTTTCATTCCAGAGGCTTTGTAATTGTTGCCTGAATTTATCAGCAGTACCATTTATATTCAGGTATTTTGTTGATACAGTATCCAGCCAATTTCGATTTCCCGGAAATTTCTTATACTCTTCCATTTCCTTTTTGAATTTTTCAAGCGGGAAATTCAAATGATCAAATGAAAATACATTGAATAACATTTGTCTCATGTAATCCTGACGGGCTTTCTCAAAAACCATCGGAAGAGATTTCTCGTCGTGTTTGGTTTCCTGCCAGAATTTCAAATTCGCATGCGGACCAAGAAAACGGTCGTTCAGGGGACTTGTGAGAATCAATCCTTCCAGTGTTGTTGCCCGGCTTAATGCAACATATACCTGTCCATTCGCAAATGCATTTTCTGAATCGATTACAACTTTGTCGAAGGTGAGACCCTGACTTTTGTGAATGGTTATTGCCCAGGCCAGGCGAAGTGGATACTGGGTAAAAGTTCCCAATATCGTTTCCTTCATTTCTTTTGTGATCGGATCAACGGTATACGAAAGATTTTCCCAGATATGTTCGCCAACAACAATTTTGACATCATCGCATTGAACCACAATTTCATCATCTGAAATCTCAGAGACAATCCCAATCTTCCCATTGTAAAATCTTTTTCCTTCCAGGTCATTTTTGATAAACATCACCTGTGCACCCTTTTTTAGAACAAGTTCTTTTTCTGCAGGGTTAATGTGTTCTGGAAAATCACCTTCGACAGCAGCTTTGAACTTAAAAGATGCGGAACTGAGTCGGTTTAGTTTTACTTCATTAATTTTATTCGCATTTGCATTGTGAGTAGTGAGTGTAATGTACCCATCACCATCTTGAGAAATAAAATTCGGTTTCAGCCGTTTGTTTAATAGCTCAAGATGTTCTTTGGTAAGAATATTTTCCCGTAAACCATTTAGTATATTGATAAAGCTTTCATCTTTTTGACGGAAAATAGTTTTCAATTCAACCATCACCGGGATGTTATCTCTTAGCACATGGCTGTCAAAGAAAAAATTTGAAGAATAATAATTTTTCAGTATGTGCCACTCATCCTCTTTCACTACCGGTTGTAATTGGTAGAGATCACCGATGAAAAGGACCTGAACGCCACCGAATGGAGCTTGTTTGTGTCGGACAGCACGAAGGAGCGTATCAATAGCATCGACTGTATGTGCAGCAACCATACTTGCTTCATCGATCACCAGCAATTCCAATGCATTGAGTAAATTTATTTTTTCAGAATTAAAACGTACTCTTGATAAAAGCGATTTCTTGTCAACACCGAAGGGAGTTTCATTCGTTGCCGGAATAAAAGGACTAAAAGGCAATTGGAATAATGAATGCAATGTAAGTCCGCCTGCATTGATCGCAGCTACTCCGGTTGGTGCTGCAACAGCCATATTCTTTACCGGATTATCCTTGAGGTATTTTAGAAATGTCGTCTTTCCTGTTCCTGCTTTTCCTGTAAGGAAGATGTTAACGTTTGTTTCGTTAACGAATTTTAAAGCAAGTTCAAATGCCTCGGTTTTTATTGGGTTCATTCATTCTGAAGTGTCGGGTAAAGATAAATGATTTGGATGCAGTAATTCTGGCAAATCGCTTTAGTGTCTAAAAATTCTTCCTGCCCTTGAATCACATGGTATTATCAATTCTGCATTGGAGGAGTTTATTTCTTTAAAATCCAATTTCTGTTCGTTTTGTGGATGAATTCCCGAACTGGTTTTCTTTGGTGTGATAAAAATCTGATAGTAACATTGTTTCATTCAGCTCCAGTTCACTTAAGCCCAGATGTTCTTTGAGCAGCTGACTTTTGTGTAAGCTTAATCCTTCAAATTTGTAGGACGCAATGAGTCGCCCTTTCCTTAACAACGCTTCGTCTATATTTTTTAGATCCGTATTGAATGTGCAAATAACAATAGTTCCAAGACATTCACCCAAAATGCCATCTGTTAGATTTAACAGCATAGAGATATTCGAATTCACAGTAGTTTCTCTTGATTTTATCAATTGTTCTGCGTCCTCAATTATAAAAATGGAATTTGGATTTTCAGTAAGAATTCGGGTCATTGAAGGTGAATCCAGTTCTCCGGCAATTGAAGGGGGAAGAAAAATAATTTGTTTTTTGAAGAGGTTAATCAGGAATCGGATGTAAGTTGATTTACCGGTTCCCGGCTCTCCGTGCAAAAGCACAAGTCCGGATTGATCTTTTTTCGAAAGGGTGTCTAACAATAATGAATGCACCTGAGCCAGATCGTCATTGTAATTTAAAGATAAATTTAATTTTGGTTTTTTTACTACGATTGGAAGTAATTCATGTCCGTAATGTCCTGACGAAAGCAGGTTGATGTTTTGCTGACTTCGTCTTTTTCTTTTTTCGAAAAAACATTTTTCATAAAACTTCGCTTTTTCTTCCGATTTTGAACTAAAGAAAATTTTAATTTCACCCGTCAGTTCAATTTCAATGATTACCTGATCTGCAAGAATAAAGACAACGTTTGTATATTTATATTTGAATTTTTCCGGAAGCGAATACTTTATATAATGTTTTTCTAATATTTCAGTCTCAAATTCAGTTTCAATACGTTTAATTACTTTATCGACTGAGCTATGCATGATACTGATTCTGCTGGGAATTTGTTGAAAATAAGACAGAAATACATGGTAAACGTTCAAGTATTGCCTGACACTGTCAAAAATCAAGGGAGTTGTATGTTTCAGACTCAGAGCAGTTTCTTCTCTCGCAGATAACTTTTTTATTATTTCAATTGTTTCATTTTCCATTTTGAAAATTATGTTGGAAGTGGAATTAATGTTTGAATTGTTGTTTTCTGAAATGCGATATGTAATTGTGCAAAAGTAAAATGAGAGTTTATGCGATACAACCAATATATGCGGGATGTTATACTAAACCAGATGGGCTAAGGTTGGGGAGAAGTTTATTGTAAGGACAATTCAAAGATCAATGGACGCTGTTATTTTTTCGCGTTCAAAATTTCATCTTCCTGGTTTCAATAGATATATTTCGAAAGATCAGTTAGGAGAAATTGAATCTTTTGGTTTCCAAATTTGCACAGAAGGGTATTTGATTTATTTAATGCGGGGCGAGAATGTTCGTCTTGCAATTATTGATTGAAAAGATGTATCTTCGTAATTATGATTGCTCAATTCACTCCTACACTTTTCTGGGATACTGATATTAATTCCCTTTCTGAAACCACTCATGCCGGTTATATTATTGTGCGCGTATGTATGTTGGGTACATGGGAAGATTGGCTTCTTTTAAAGAAAGTGTATGGAATAGATAAGATACAATCAGAACTTTTAAGTGCACGATCTCTGGATCCAAAAACATTGAATTATTTTAGTCTAATTCTGAATATCCCTAAAGAAAAATACCGATGCTTTTCCTTTCAGCCGTCAGTCCCAAAGCATTGGAATTATTAACGGAACTTCAGGACCTTTCGCTGCTGGAAAAATTTTATCTGGTAGGAGGCACTGCACTAGCGCTACATTTAGGGCATAGAATTTCCGTTGACCTTGATTTTTTTACTTCAAAGGAATTTGACACCTCTGGTTTTATTGAAAAAATACAAGAAAAGCACTCAATATCTCTTTTAGCTCAGGCTGCTAATTCACTGACTCTCGATATTGATTCAGTAAAAACAGATTTCATCAGGCATAACTATCCATTAATTAGACCTATTTTGTTTATTGATGGAATAAAACTTGCTTCCGTTGAGGACATTGCTGCTATGAAACTGAACAGTACAGTGAACCGTGGGTCAAAGAAAGACTTTTTCGACGTTTGCGAATTGCTCAAACATTATTCCCTGAAACAACTGCTCTCTTTTCATTCAGAAAAATACGATTTCTCTTCTCAGATGGTAGTACTAAAAAGTCTTGTCTATTTTGAAGATGCTGAAAAAGAACCTGATCCTGTTTCCACGAATTCTACAAGTTGGCAATATGTAAAAGTGAAGCTTAATGAGGAAGTAAGAAAATATAGCATATAGCCTAAATGCAAACAAATGCACAAGGCTAAGAAAACTGTGGTCAATATTGGTTCCTGAAAACCGAAGGAAATCTCGGAAGGCGCCTGTTCATTGAACAGACGCCTTGTTTATGATTAACACGTGAATCAGAGGTTACTGGAGACTCCTATTTTTTATAAATAATTTTGAAGGAAAAGAATTTCGGTGAGAATGAAAGCATATTAAGGCCTTGATAAAATCAGCAACAAAGCTAAATTGTTTTCGATAAGACCATAATCCGATGATTCAACCAAAGCTTTCCCTAAAATTTTCTGCATCGCCTGTTCCCTGAAATTTCTACTAATAGGAATTTGTTTGTTGCTAACTGTTATTTCATTTAATATTCGTGTATTCGTGGCATTAGAATATCTAGCTAAGTATTATAATATTCTTGTCAAGAGTGCGTCGAGAAAAATTAAATCGACTTTGTTTTGAGAAATAACCGGAAGAGCTTTCATCGGATTTTCTGCTTTTCCGCTATATAAATACAGATGGATAATCGAATTATTCTTCAAATGGATTAAGCAGCATTTAAAAATGAAATCCTTTTGGGGACTTCCTCAAATGCCGTGAAGACACAAATCTATATTGCCATTATCACTTATACTTGATTGCAATTATCAGAAGTCGACTTAAGCTAAATCGTAGATATTACGAAATTTTACAGATTTTAGGGTCTCACTTTTAGATAAAACCCAGTTAAATCAACTACTTTCAGACCTTGTCAATCAAAATGTTAAAGAACAAATTTATAACCAATTGGAACTTAGCTTAAACTAATCGGAAACTAGTGATGTCCATTCAGAAATCATTATTTCAATTTCCGTCACAAATTTCTGAAACAGTCCAAATTATATAAGCAATGAAATTTTAATAAAATTTTGGATGAAAACATTTAATTTATACATTGTTCTTAATAATCCTTTTGATGATACTTCGTTTTGATTTTTATTAGAATTTTCTTCAACGCATTCAAACTACAAACCATATAACCATGAAAGCACATCTAATTATTTTCATCTGCCTGTTAAGTTTTGAATTGTCTTACAGCCAGGCGCCACTTGCTATTCCTTATCAGGCTGTTGCCAGGGATAATTCCGGCAACCTGATCAGCAATCAGGCGATTTCGCTTCGTTTCAGTTTGCACGAAGGGTCTGCCGGAGGAAGCATTAGTTATAAAGAATTTCATAGCACCACTACGAATGCACTTGGCTTGTTCAGTGTGAACTTTGGACAAGGGACTCCGCTCACTGGCACTATAAGTTCAGTGAATTGGGCTACATCCGCAAAATTTTTACAAGTTGAAATGGATGTTAGCGGTGGAACAAACTATATCAATATGGGTACAACTCAAATGATGAGTGTTCCATACGCATTGTTAGCAGGCAAAAGCAGTGACCTGACGAGTGGAATAAGCAATGGAAATACTTTGCGATGGAATGGAACGGCCTGGATTGTAGATAGTACATTGACAAATAAAGCAACGAATCTTGGAATAGGAACTACGAATCCGAATGCGTCTGCATTGTTGGATATCAGCTCTACTTCAAAAGGGTTGTTGATACCGCGTATGAGTACTACACAGCGCAATGCGATCGTTTCGCCTGCGGTGGGGCTGCAAATTTTTAATACAGATGATCAGTGTATTGATATGTATGATGGCTCAAATTGGATCAAGACATGCGGATTGAAAGTAACAGGAGTTGCAACAGATCCTGCGCATCCAACTACGAACAGTTGGACTCAAAAATCAAATTTTTCCGGAGCAGGAAGGCAAAGTGGAATTGGGTTTTCTATCGGAACAAAGGGATATGTCGGGCTTGGAAATGATCAGAGTATTGCCTTTTCTGATTTTTGGGAGTATGATCCAACGACAAATGCATGGACACAAAAAGCAAACTTTGGTGGAGGTGCTAGGGATAATGCGTGTGGTTTTTCAATAGGCAGTAAAGGATACGTGGGTACCGGAGCGAATAGTCTTAATGTATATTTTAATGATTTTTGGGAATATGATCCTTCTTCAAATATCTGGACTCAAAAAACCAATTTTGGGGGTGTCGCAAGAACCGGTGCGGTTGGTTTTTCTATTGGCTCGAAGGGATATATTGGAACGGGAGTTACATCAACCATCTATACGAACGATTTTTGGGAATATGATCCTTCTTCAAATATCTGGACTCAAAAAAACAATTTTGGAGGTGTCGCAAGAACCGGTGCGGTTGGATTTTCCATTGGTACAAAAGGATATTTGGGAACAGGAGGATTTGGTGCAACTTATTTAAATGATTTTTGGGAATTTGATCAGGCTGCAAATGCATGGGTTCAAAAGACAAGCTTTAGTGGTGTTGCAAGAACTTATGCAGTAGGATTTTCAATTGGTTCAAGGGGATACATTGGAACGGGATCTGGTCCCAGCCTACCAACAGTATTTCAAGATTTTTGGGAATACAATCAGGCTACAAATTCCTGGCTACAACGCGCGAATGTTGGGGGAGGGACAAGGCAATTGGGAATTGGATTTGCAATTGGAAACAAAGGTTATATAGGACTTGGGAGTTCAAGTGTATTAAAAACAGACTTTTGGGAATGGTTAGATGATAATGTTACCGGAATTCAATTGAGTACCAGTACAACTGCATCTAATAATTCTTCATCAGATGGCAGGTGGGTCGCCAACAATAATCTGTTATATAATGCTATTGGCGGAAGTGTAGGAATCGGAACAACTTCTCCGGTTTCAAAACTGGATATTAAAGGAGGAACAACAATTGGTTCAAATTATGCCGGTTTGTTTATGGCTCCAAACAATGGAGCCCTTATTGAAGGAACAGTCGGAATAGGTACTGTTTCTCCTGTGTCCAAACTGGATGTAGAAGGATCAGTGAGTATCGGGACATCCTATTCAGGATTGATCCCGGCACCAACAAATGGAGCTATAATAGAAGGCTCTGTTGGAATTGGAACAACAAACCCTTTGTCAAAGCTCGATGTTGATGGATCTGTCGCGATTGGCGTGAGTTATTCAGGGTCAGTTTCGGCACCGGTAAACGGAGTTATTATTGAGGGAAGTGTTGGAATTGGAACCTCAGTCCTAAATTCAGGATCAAAATTGGAAGTGGCGGGTGAAGTAAGAGCTAACGGTAACAATGCAAATCTCAATTTACAACGAACTACAGGTCCCAATTATGTGAACTTTAATGATGCTCAGGATTTTCATTTGAGAAGCATTTCTCCAATTGCTGCAAATGCGAATAATCGAATGACAATTAGCTCTGCAGGTTTTGTAGGTATTAACAACGAGACGCCTGCTAAACAATTGGAAGTAATTAATGCAAATGATGAAGCCATACGTATTTTAAGTGGGTCAGCAAGTGCGAATACGTGTTATTCAATGGGCCGTACCAGCACTGAGGGTAGACTTGCTCTTGCTTCAGGAAATGCTCAGTTTTCTCCTGATGCAGTCGCAGGTGATGTGATTCTCCGCGCCGAATCCAGTACACAGAAATTAATTCTTGCTACAGGAACAGGAGCTTCTGCCTTGATTGTAAAAGGAAATCTGGTTGGCATTGGAACAACTGTACCCAAAGCACGATTGCATGTGGTTGGAAATAATGGTACTATCAATAATATTAATATTGGATTTTTTGATTACCATGCTGTGATGACGACTCTCACGCCATGGACCGGTGGACTTGCCACGGCAATCTTTGAAGGAAATGTTATCACCACTCAAAGTTTTATTGCTACCAATGGAACACCTACACTTTCGGATATGCGTTTTAAGAATGTAGCAGGAAGAAGTAATTCGGCTCTAGATTTAATTACACTTAACCAAATAAAGATTACTGATTATTTATTCATTGATACGATTACTCTTGGGAATAAAATTCAGAAAAAAGTTATTGCTCAAGAAGTGGAAAAAGTTTTTCCAAATGCAGTAAATACAATTAAAACACATATACCGAACATTTACGCTCTTGCGAAATCACTCACAAATGTTAATGGGAATTTACAAGTTACAATGGCAAAGCCTCACGATTTAGTTAAAGGCGACCAGGTTAAATGGATTGACCCTACCGGAACTACCCATTACAATCAAGTCTCTGCTGTTCTTTCAGAAGAATCTTTCGAACTCGATGCCAAGGAGAATGTTTCTCAGGCATTTATTTATGGAAAAGAAGTGAGTGACTTCCGTACTGTTGACTATGACGCAATTGCCATGTTGAATGTTTCTGCAACTCAGGAGCTAGCCAGGCAAATTGTAATTCTGCAAGCAGAAAACGAAAAATTACATGCCGAGAATAGTTTGTTTAAGTCAGACATCGCTTCCATAAAAGCCCAGCTGGGAATGGATGTGAAGGCTGAAAAGTAAGCTTAATTCTCTTTCAGATATTCTGAAGCTACAAATCAACATACCGGATTTGTCTCGTAATGTTTTATTGTCAATCATTTTTTTGCAATAGAATTCAATGCACTATTCATTAGCGTTTTATCAATTTCTTTCCTAAAATTTTATTTAATGCCTGTTCCCGAAAATTTCTACTAATAGGAATTTGTTTGTTGCTGACATTGATTTCATTTCCATTTATACTTTCGATTGCATGCAAAGCAACAAGATAGGACTTGTGAACTTTGACAAATAAATCCGGCGGTAATGATGCTTCAATTCCTTTGAATGTGAGATAAGTGATATATTTCTTTTCTTTTGTTTCAATCAATACATAGTTTTCCATTGCTTCAATGTAAAGCACCTGATCAAAACAAATTTTATCAAACTTGTTCCCGTTTTTTATATAGAAATGATTGTCTTGGGCATTTGGTTTACTTAACCCTGAATTTTCCGGCAATAGTTTTTTCAACAGATAGTAGTCGTATGCTTTGTTGCAGGCTTTGATAAATCTGTCGAGAGGAACAGGCTTCAGAAGATAGTCAAGAATATCCAATTCATAACTTTCAATCGCGTATTCCGGAAAAGCGGTTGTGATAATTACCATCGGAGGGTTTTTCATGTTTCTGATAAAATCTATTCCGCTCATCTTTGGCATTTGAATATCCAGGAAAATCAGATCGACTTTGTGTTCGCACAGAAAACTGAAGGCTTTCACCGGGTTTTCCGCTTTACCACTTAAGGTCAGAAAATCTATTTCATTCACGTACTCCTCAATGCCTTTTCTTGCCAGAGGTTCGTCGTCAATGATGAAGCATTTGAGTGGGTTCATAGCTGTATTTTTAAATTGACTTCAAATGAATTCTGCTCTTTACGGATATTCAGGTCATGGTTGCCGTTGTAGATGAGTTCCATTCGACGTTTCACATTGTTCAGACCAATTCCTCCGTCTTTGTAATCAGGGTTTCCTTTATTACTTTCGCTTGTATTATAAACCTGAAACTGAAACACGTTCTCGTTCTTATCAAGATAAATCCGAATCGCATTTTCTTTTTCATGAAAATTGCTTACGTGTTTGAATGCGTTTTCTACAAAGGAGATGAGGAGCAAAGGTGCAATTTTGAATTCTCTTACTGATTCAGAGCATTCAAAAGAGATTTTAAAATTCTCTTCTTTTCGTAATTTCTGTAATTCGACATAACTTTTCAGATAATTGATTTCTTTCTCTATTGAAATTTCCCGGGCACGGCAATCATACAACTGGTAACGCAACATTTCTGAAAATTTCAAAAGACTGTATCTGGCATTTTTATTTTCCTTTTCAATCTGAAAGAATATTGTATTGATCGAATTGAAAAGAAAATGAGGATTGATCTGCGCTTTTAAGAAATTAAGTTCCGCTTCGGTCTTTTCTTTGAGTAATTGTTCAAACAGTTTTTCAGATTCAACTCGTCTGGTCAGCATTTCAATGGTAAAACCAAAAACTGTCCCGATCACCATGATGATGTAGGAATTGAAGATCTGATATGAAAATTTTGATGAGAGTTCCTCAAGTCGAGGCGTCATTGTTCCCCTAAGCATGTGAATTTGCCAGTCGGCAAACTGAAATATCCGACTAAAAAGAATGATTATGAAAAGGAAGAGAAAAGTAAATGAAAAGTAGTACTTCCTGAAAAGTAACCGGGGTACAAGTAAGCGATTAATAATAAGGCATGCTGAAATAACGCAGATCATATCCACCACTGCCAGTAAAAGTGTTGTGCCAAATTTCCCATCGGTAGAATAGGCCCAGCGATAAGCAATGATGATCAAAAAATACGCGGAAGAAGAAAATACTTTGAAGATTTTCACGACGATACTTTACACAATAATAGCAGGATTGACCGTCATGAGAAAGTCATTTACACGAGAAGCGGTTCATGTTGGATGAAATGGGAGTTATACATGACGACAGGCGAGATTTATCAATATGAAGGGAATTGGGGTCTTTTCAATTTTATATCGGGTGTTTAGCGCCTCTTGTGTAATATGTTTGACAAGCATTCTGATGTTCCTTTTTTTTATAGAAAAATTATAGCCATGCGTCTCTTTAAAAAAATCTCCCTTGTTATTTTATTCATTCTCGGAATGCACATTCAAGCGTACTCTCAATGGGTACAAAAGAGTTCCCTTCCCGGAAATCTTGCCATCCGCGATGGTGCGGTTACCTGGGTGATAGGTTCGAAGGTCTACATTGTTGGTGGAAATGGGCACAATGATCTTCTGGAATATGAACCGGTGAATGAGCTTTGGACATCAAAAGCTCCTATACCACAAGGAGTCACCATGTTTGGAATGGGATTCGTTTGTAATGGGAAAGGATATTTGTGTGGTGGGAACAGTCAGAATTTCTCGTACTACAATTCTCTCTGGGAATATGATCCACAACTCGATTTATGGACACAAAAAAGATTTCCCTACAGGAAAGCGAGCTGATGGTTTTGCTTTTTCTCTGGGGAACAAAGGTTATGTCGGATGTGGAGATGACAGCTCTTTTGTTTACTCTGACTTTTACAGATATGATCCAAATACAGATGATTGGACAGCCATGCCAACATTTCAGGGAGGATACAGAATGTGGCCATACGCGTTCGCTGTTCACGGGAAAGGATATGTAGGAGGAGGGAATCAATTGACTGAAATGAATGACTTATGGGAATTCGATACACTTGCCAACAGCTGGAGCCAAAGATCTTCCTTACCGGGGAATCCAAGGCAATGTGCTGTTTCGTTTGCCTCTGCTGATTATGGATACGTCGCTCTCGGTCAGGCAGGATTCGCAACTGTTTTTGATGATGTGTACCAGTATGACCCTGCCAATGACTCCTGGGATACTTTGCCGGTTTTCAGTCCTGGCGGAAGAGCATGGGCGGCCGGTTTCGCTTTTGTAGATAATATTTATCTGACAACCGGGTGGAATTTCAATACGTTTTATAGAGATATGTATATGTTGGATATATCAACGAGCATTAATAGCCCACTAAAAAATCCTAACTCAGTTCGAGCGTATCAAATATCAGGAAAAATTGTCGTTGAGTTCAAAAATGATTGGAATGAATCAACGCGTGCAGAACTAATGGATGTTCAAGGAAGAGTAATCAAAACGGTGGAGAGTATGCAGTCAGGAAAAGGTACACAACGAATGTTCATTAATTGTGATGAAATTCCCCGGGGTGTATATTTGGTGAATGTGAAATGCGGAAATGAATTTACTTCCTGTAAGGTAATGCTCTTTTAGACTGTTGTCCTTAATTTTCCCCGAAATAATTTTTGAACTGTCATGAATTATTCCGTCCGGCTTTTGATGAATGAAAGTAAATGAACCTGAAAAAATGGGATGAATCTCCGGAATTAATTTCAGGTCTGTCAAATGAAGAAATGATGTGTCAGGATTGTGAACAAACGTTTATGGCCACTATCAACAATACAAAATAATATTGCAGTGATTTTTTTGGTCTATGCAATTAATAATGGTCGAAATGATGATTCAATTTATTAAAATCATTTCGATTATGGTCTTGCTACAATCAGCAGTATTTGCATGTTGTTTTCCGCCAAACTGTAATCAGCAGATTCTACGAGGACATCTCCGGTCAAATCTTCTGTTACATACCCGGTAAGAAACATCTGCGACGCATTTTCAATGAGAATATAGTCCGATGTTTCGATCATTCCATCTTGTAATCCGGGGGATATTCCATCAGATACATCTCCGCTCCAAAGACCATAAAATCCATCTCCAAGCGTTGCAAGATTATTTCCGTAAGCCTTTGTGATGACATCGGCAAATTCAACGGTGTCATTGTGTTGTAATAGTTGAGCAGCTGCACTCCATGTTTCCAGACTGTTACGATGACGGATAACAATGAAATACTGGCCACCGGAGAAAGATCCGGGAAAATTAACAGAGCAATTTCCGTCTGTATGTAATAATGTGCGGGAGCTGAATTCAATTCCATGAACGGGTGAGCTGTTCCTGAATTCGATTGTGATTGAATCGCAAGCCGTTGGATCGGAACTCAAACCGCTGCTAAACAATGGAGCCCGCATTTCCTGATTTCCCTTGTAATATCCCTGAATAAAGAGATGTAAGTGAACGGTCATAGAAGCGTTAGCTGTTGTTCCAACAGGAATTGTTTCAGTTGTCATACAACCATTCGCATCGG
The DNA here is from genome assembly GCA_016720935.1 of Bacteroidota bacterium. Taxonomy (NCBI): domain Bacteria; kingdom Pseudomonadati; phylum Bacteroidota; species Bacteroidota bacterium. Next base: position 63,424 of record JADKJP010000005.1, on the reverse strand, counting down.
TAACTGTCAGAGAATAAGTTCCAACAGGAACGCCGGTTAAATTTTGGCTTGTGCTACTATTGCTCCATTCGTATTCATAAACCGGCGTACCTCCTGAAACATTTACATTGATTCCACCATCGCTTCCTCCAATGCTAGTGACAGAATCTACACTATAGTAAATCGAAAGTGCTGATGGTTGAAGAAGTGTAACAACAATACTGGCAGTGCATCCCGTGGCATCAGTAACTGTATAGGTTGTCGTGCCGGCGGTTTGAGAAAACACTCCTGTCCCGTTGTATGGAGCGGTTCCTCCTTGTGCACTGATAGTGACAGACGAACTCCCTCCAAAGCAGGAGATGGCAGAATGTGATTCTGAAATGTTCAGATTGCTGATGGTTAGGTTCAATTGTGCCGTTGAATCGCACCCTGCAGCATTGGTAAAACCGGATATAGAATAAATACCTGAATTCGTATAGGTGAAACCATTCCACGCATAACTTCCACATGCAGTTAATGTGGTCGTGGATGAAGTACTTGCATTGACCGATAGCAATGCAGCGGAAGTTGTGTCCTGACCTGAAACATTACTCCAGATAGCTCTGTAACGTTTTCCGTTATCGGATGCAGAAACCACAAAGGATAAGGATGCGCTTGTCGCTCCTGAAATATTCGACCATGAAGAACCGTTGTCGGTACTAAGTTGCCATTGTACAGCGGGTGTCGGAGATCCTGTCGCGGAGGAAATAAATGTGGCTGTTTGTCCCTCGCATTTTGTTTGTGCAAGGGGATCCAGGCTGACTGAAGGAAGAAGGAGGAAATTAGTGGTACCCCATATCGGCCCTGTGCTGCTACTCAAAGTCCCGGTAGCACCTCCGCTGATTGAATTACCTGCTGTTAAACCACAGCCTTCATTGAATCCCCATCTTCCCAGGAGTCCTGTTCCATTGCTCAGTTCAAGAGAATAGTTTGAAAGAATCTGTGTTGGACTTCGGTCAACGTTCCAGATTCGCACCTCATCAATTTTTCCGTTGAAAAAACCTGCCGCGACACCAGTAGATGTCATTGCGGAACCGACACAAGCATGTTGTATACTTGTATTGGCCGGGAAAATATTGGTACCGATGTCAAGAGTTTTATCGAGAATACCATTGATGTATAATTTCCAGACTGCGGTAACCGGCTCATATGTGGCCGCCACGTGAGTCCAGGTATTCGAAGGAATTATTGCATTTCCGATAACAGCATGATTTGGTCCGATTCCTTCTTCGAAATCAGCGGCAAGTTTATTTCCGACCAATCCGAGGAAATAATTCATATTGATATTCGCAGGAGTTTCCGCTTCACCTCTTCCTTTGGTCACGATCGGAACGACAGCGTTTGTTCCTTCAAGTCCACCGCCACCGGCACCACTGGTAGTGGTGGTTACTCCGGTTCCTTCAATATTTATCCAGGCTTCCAATGTGAAGGCGGATGCATTCAGGGAAGGAGCTGCGCCGAAACTCACATAATTTGATGTACCATTAAAGTCAAGATTAGAACCAAATAAAGTATTTTGGTTAAAACCGGTTGCCCAGGTTGCCCCATTTACAAGTACAGCCGGAGGGCGAGTTGGGATAGCATTCGATGCTTGCGTTCCGCTACCTTCATTAAAGCCCCAGCGTGAAACCAGTCCGGTGCCGGAGTTCATTTCGGCGCTATAGCTGGCAAGAATTTGAGAATCACTTCTGACCACATTCCAGATTCTTACTTCATCAATTTTTCCATTAAAAAATCCTGCTGCCGTTCCCGTAGAAGTCAAGGCTGAACCGATACTTGCATTTACATTGCTAAGCGATTGTGGTGTAAAACTGGCTCCTAAGTCAAGTGTTTTGTCAAGGATTCCATTGACATAAAGTTTCCATGTATGCAGGCTTACATCATAGGTTGCAGCTACATGTGTCCAACATGTACCCAGAGTTACATTGCCTGTAACAGGATGATTGGCGGACGTTGCATTGTCCTCAAAATCCGCTGTCAGTTTATTGGTGGCAGGATCGTAACCCAGAAAATAATTTACATCTACGTTTGCCAGTTCCGCTTCCGCTCTGCCTTTTGCAAGAATTGGAATAACAGTAACGCCTCCGGATCCGGTGCTGGTAGTTACACCTGTTCCTTCAATTTTAATCCACGCTTCCAAAGTAAAATTCGTCAGGTGTAAGGAAATATCGTTTCCAAGGCTTGCATATTGTTGTGTTGCTGAATTCAATGCTATTGAATACGGGCCGCAGTGGTTGATGGTGAGATTTAACAAAGCCGTTGAATCACAACCCGCAATGGTCGTTAAGCCGATAGAAGAATATGTACCTGAAGTAAAATAGGTAACACCATTCCAGGTTACCGAATCGCATGCTGTCAATGTAGTTAAGGAAGAACCATTGTTATTAATCGTGAGTACCAGAACTGCACTGGAATCACAACCGGCAGAATTTGTGAAACCATTGACAATGTATGTTCCTGTTGCAGTGTACGTATTTCCATTCCATGTATAGTGATCACATGCAGTAACCGAATTGGACGACGACGACGTGTTGTTAATGGTCAGGATGAGTGTAGCCGTAGAATCGCAACCTGCACTATTGATGAAACCTGTTGCAGTATATGTTCCTGAGGAATTATACGTGGTTCCATTCCAGGTATAGCTTTCGCATTCGGTTACAGATGTGACAGAGGAAGTTGGTGAACTAATAGTCAGTTGGAGAATTGCGATTGAATCACATCCCGCGGCATTCATCAAGCCTGTACTTGTATAGATCCCGGAAGAAGAATAAGTCGAGCCATTCCAGAGGATGCTTCCGCATGCAGAAAGGACAGATGTAGATGTAGTGAATTCTGCAATTGATAATTGAGCAGCGATGCTCGTATCTGTCCCGAAGGCATTGCTCCAGATGGCCCGATATAGTTTTCCGTCATCCGAGCCATGAGCAGTAAATGAGAGATTCGGATTTACCGCTCCTGCACTATCCAACCAGCTTGCGCCATTGTCAGTGCTGATTTGCCATTGAACTGCTAATGCAGGATCTCCCCCTGCTGCAGAAACAAAGGAAATAATAGTTTCAGGGCATACGGATTGACCAATGGGTTCTGTTGTGATAACAGGAGCAGATCCTCCTGTAGCCGTGAAGGACCAGATTGGACCAACGGTTGTGTTAAGCCCATCGCTGATTTCAACATACCATTCATACGATTGACCAGACTGTAACAATGGCCACTGCATGCAACTCACAGATCCGGAACTGACGTTTGTATTTGTACCTAACAATGTGAATGCTTGTGTGAGGTTAACAGGGAGGGAGAAATCACTTGATGAACCGGTGAATGATGTATTACTGTAAGGAGAATAGGATTTCACCCGAAGTTGATTCTGATCGGGCAGAAATTGCATGATGCGCAAATATCCATTTCCTCCATTGGTGTAACCGCTTTGATAATCGGACATCAGAGTATGTACAGTATTTCCATTGAATACATCTGTTCGGCGACCTTCACCGGGGACATGTCCTGCAAGCATCAGGATCAGGTTAGGGTTGTCTTTCAGATCATCATAAATCTTTTGGCCGGGACCCTGGAAGCTTGCAGGGTTACCTGATCCCAAAATATTATGACTTGACAGGATTGCTTTTCTATTGCTATACGTTTTTAAAAGAGCGTCTGCCCAATCGAGTACCGGTTGCAGAGATGCGGTAGTAGTATTTGCATAATATTCGATGCTGATGTGAATAAAATCGATTCCACCTGCATTAAAAAGTTCGAAATGGTTGTCATTATTTGAATTGTAATGACCTCCATAATACCCTCTTCCTGAAAATCGAGATACACCAAAATATTGATTGTAGTAATTAGTGGTTCCGTCAGGATTTCCAATTGGTCCCTGATCATGATTTCCAACACAAATACCATAAGGAATTCCATCAACAATCGGAACGTTGGGGAATTCGATATTCTTCATGGATGTATCTGCCCGCATCCATTCGATTAAATTCGCGTCACCATTTTGAGCACAATCTCCGAGTTGAACAACAAATGCTATGTTGCTGTCCAGCCGGTGATCAGCGATCCATTGTGTTTGTGCTTTGAAAATTCCATTATGACCACCACCTCCGCTATTTAGTCCTTGCGGTTCTTCAGTATAAAATTGAGTGTCTGGTAGGCCTATGATTGTGAATTTATCGGCGGTAGATGTTAAACTTCTTCCGTAGAATCTGACTTCCAGATTTCCGCCGTTCGGATCGCTTACTGTTGTACAAAGTGTAGGACTGGTAGTTCCTGAATTTGAATTAGCGGCAGGTGAAGGACCAGAAGGCTGGTTGGGAGCAAAACTTGTTGAAGATCCAAGTACCCAGGTTGGGCTGCCGATTATGGTTCCATTCACTCCTCCTGAAATACTGTTTGTAGCAGTAGCTCCATTGCAAAATCCCGCTGCAGCAGCATCGTCAAATCCCCAACGTCCTAATAAACCTGTTCCGTTTGTGAGTTCAACTGTATAATTGGAAGAAATTTGTGAACCGCTGCGTTCAACATTCCAGATGCGAACCTCATCAATCTTACCGTTGAAAAATCCCGCCGCAACACCGGCAGACGTAAGCGCGGAACCAACACCAGCGTGCTGGATACTGGTATTGGCAGGGAAAATATTGGTGCCAATGTCGAGTGTTTTATCCAGAATACCATTTATATACAATTTCCATATTGAGGCAACCGGTTCATAGGTGGCTGCCACATGGGTCCATGTATTAGAAGGAATTGAAGCATTGCCAATAACAGCATGATTTGGACCAGTTCCCTCTTCGAAATCTGCCGCAAGTTTATTGCCTACAAGTCCAAGGAAATAATTCATATTAATATTCGAAGGAGTTTCTCCTTCACCTCTTCCTTTCGAAACAATCGGGACAACCGCATTCACTCCTTCGAGTCCACCACCACCGGCACCGCTTGTTGTAGTTGTAACACCTGCACCTTCAATATTGATCCAGGCTTCCAGTGTGAAAGCGGAAGCATTCAGTGTTGGCGATGCACCAAAGGTTACATAGCTTGATGTTCCGTTGAAATCCAGGCACGAACCATTCAACATATTCTGATTATATCCCGCGCCCCATGATGGACTGCTTATTAAGTTTGCGGAAGATCCTCCTCCAACAGAATTTGATGAAAGAGATCCGGTGCCTTCGTTAAAACCCCAACGTGAAATCAATCCTGATGCTGAAGTAAGTTCTATATTATAATTAGCAAGAATCTCGGCGTCGCTTCTGACAACATTCCAAATCCGTACTTCATCAATTCGCCCTAAGAAAAATCCGGATGCGACACCAGTAGAAGTAAGGGCGGTACCAACAGATGCAGACACGTCACTGAGAGATTGAGGAGTAAAATTTGCTCCTAAATCAAGTGTTTTATCCAAAATGCCATTTACGTACAATTTCCATGTATGCAGAGTTACATCATAGGTGGCAGCAACGTGTGTCCAGCAAGTTCCGAGTGTGGCATTGCCTGTAACGGGATGATTCGCAGAAGTTGCATTGTCTTCAAAATCTGCTGTAAGTTTATTTGTGGCAGGATCATAACCTAAAAAAATAATTTACATCTACAGCAGGAAGCTCAGCTTCTGCTCTTCCTTTTGCAAGTATAGGCACAATGGTAACACCTCCTGATCCAGTGCTGGTTGTTATCCCTGTTCCTTCAATTTTTATCCAGGCTTCCAGCGTAAAATTACTGAGGTGATTTGATGGATCATTCCCAAGGTTTACATATTGACTTGTTCCATTCAATGAAACAGATTGAGCAAGGAGGATTTTACTTAGAAAAGTTATAGTAGCTAACAGGAGTAATTTTTTTTTCATTATTCTGTTTTTAATATTCCATCGTAGGATGATGGAGATTTTATTTGAAATTTTAGTTTAAGGTATAAGGGGCAAGGTGGAACACCCGGAACTGAGTACTTACAAGGGAATTGGCACCTGTAATTTTAGTTGGAAATTCACTCAGTGAAATTGAATGAATATTAATTGTCATTAATAAATCAGACAATTAAGTTTCGGATCCTTTGACAGGAAGGATGATGATTTTGCGTGGTTTTCTTAAAGGATAATAGAATTGGAAAGTGTTAAAGATGATAGATTTATTTTTTTGCAATATATTGAAAAATTAAAAATTTGGACATTTGCGAGATTGAATTATGGCGAACAGCCCGGAAAACTTGGTAATTGTAATTCTTCAACCAGAATTTAAATCAGTCAAGATGGAGTACAGGCATTAGGAATAATGCTCTGCTTGATAAATGGAGTCAAAATTTTAAAAGCTTGAATACTGAAATTTAAATTCCGGAAACTGTTTTAAAAATTAAATTTACCTTTTATGACAGATCATGCACAACCTTGAATTATCATTACTCGTCCTCAGAAAATTCAGTTCGTTCCTGTCAGGTCCATGCCAAGCCTTGCAGGTTTGTACTTCCAAATCAGGTGAATCATAATGTTGTTTTGATATGGGTGATGTAAAAGTATGTGGAGATTGAATGTTTTTTTTCTTTTTTTTCATAAGGGTGTCCTGTCCCATGATGAATTGCATAGAGAATAGAAACAATACGATACAGCTAAAAAGATTTTTCATATTCAGTTTTAATATTTTTGGAGGAATACTCCGAAGATTTTTTTGAATAATTCCCGGAAATTGATCTGAGGAAAGATAAGACCGAACCAATAGGGAAAAACGACCAGTTTAACATGCGACAGAATTAGATGAATTTGAACGGTATAGAAATTACAAGAATCACTTCCTGCATCGAATTGATTTAGTTTCAGAATATATGAGTTTTGAAATAAAACTGCTTGAAATACATCCATTGATTAGTTCTTAGTAAAATTTGCTTTCGGTCATTTCAAATCCTGATGGAGATCATTATCGCCTCCCGAATTTTAAATTTGGATCTGTAAACCTGTTCAGCGCATGTATTTACATATTAAATCATTTTGACAATTTTTATTATCAATAACATCCGGGATCGACCCGTTTCGTTTTTTGGTAAACGGCATAAAAAAGTTGGGTAAATTTTAATTTGTAGGTTAACAAGATAATTGGGCAGTATTTTTTAAATTTTTATTTTCACTTTAGGAAGTTTGCTAACACGATTAAGTAAAATTTGTATATTGTCAATTCAAAGAATCGTCTTGATAAGCCTTTCTTCTGATTCGATTTCTTTGAGAATTCCGGCTGACCTAATATTCTAAAAATTTTGGATCCAGGTCATACCAATTATCACCCGACAAATTTGTCTGGTATTAATCATAATTCGTGCTTCAAATGAAGCATGATATCACATTCATTATGCACCAATCCATTCGTAGTCTTCGTATGAAAAAAGTAAAAATTTTCTTAACGTTTGTTTTATTTTCTCCTTTTTATCTTTTCTCTCAGCCCGACACCTGGGTTCAGAAGAAGGACATTGGTTATTATCTCACTGCAGGCCCACAGGCAACATCATTAGGTATTGGATTGAGTATCGGCAGTAAAGGATATGTTTTTACCTCTGATGATGATATGCAGAATTCTGATTTCTGGGAGTATGATCCTGTTACAAATCTATGGTCGCAACGAGCAGATTTTCCAGGAACAAGGCGAACAGGAGCCATTGCATTTGGTGTAGGCAGCAAAGGTTATTATGGAACCGGGTTTAATGGGTCAAGTTACATGTCTGACTTTTGGGAATATGATCCTGCAACCAATGCATGGACGGCAAAAGCAAGTTTTCCGGGTGCCTCTCGTAAAGATGCTTTAGGACTTTCAATAGGCACAAAGGGCTACATTACACTAGGAGAAAATGCAGGAGGTTTATTGGTCGATTTATGGGAATACACTCCTTCCACTAACTCCTGGCTTCAGCGTTTGAATTTTCCCTCTACTTCGCGCAGATATGCTTCCGGTACGGGTATCGGATTGAAAGGATATGTTGGATTGGGTTTGAATAATCTGGGGACTGAACTGGCTGACTTTTGGGAATATACACCACTGACAAATACCTGGTTGGTGCGCACTTCTTTTCCAGGCGCTGCACGTGGTGATGCAATTTCATTCTCCATTGGAAGCAAAGGATATTTTGGTTGTGGTATGAGTTCATTAACGAGGTTTGTTGATTTTTATGAATACAACCCATCTACAAATGCCTGGATTGCGAAAGCCAGCTTTATAGGAGCAACAAGTAGTAATCCTGTAGCCTTCAGTATAGGTACAGATGGATTTGTTGGTTTGGGGAATACGACAGGAGATGTCGGAGATTTTTGGAAATATAATTCTGTGACGAATGCATGGAGTTCAATTTCGAGATTTGGAGCTATCAATCGAATGTTTGCTGCCGGTTTTAGTATTAATGAAAAAATTTACATGGGAACGGGGCAATCGAATGATAAATTTCTAAATGATTTATGGGAATGGGACCCTGCACTTGAAGTATGGACTCAAAAAGCGAATTTGCCCGGTGTTGCAAGGTATGGAGCGTCCGGTTTCGCGATTGGAAGTAAGGGATATATGGGAATGGGAACAGGGGCATCTTCAGTATTGAGTGATTTTTATGAATACAATCCAACCACAAATACCTGGACAACCAAAGCGAATTTTGGCGGTGGACTGCGATCCAAGATGGCCTCATTTGTAATTGGGAATAAGGCCTATGTCGGAACCGGAGCTAATTCAACTGCATTCACTTCAGGAAGTGTTGATTTTTGGGAATACGATCCGGCTTTAAATACATGGTTGCAAAAAGCAAATTTTGGTGGAAGTGTAAGGTCAGAGGCAATCAGTTTTACTATTGGCAACAAAGGTTATGTTGGCGGAGGCTTGTCGTCAGGGAGTGCAACTAGTGATTTCTGGGAATACAACCCTACTACTAATTCGTGGACTCAAAAAGCAAATTTAGGAGGAGGAAATGTCCGCCTCGCGAGTGGATTTAGTCTGGGTTCTATTGGATATCTGGCAGGAGGTGACAATTTGAGTCTTTACAATCAACTTTATAAATACAATCCTTTTACAAATGTGTGGACGAAATTAAATGATCTGCCGGGTGACAGGTATGAAGGTACTGCAATTTCGAATTCATCGAAAGCATACTTTGGTGGAGGTTCGAATGGCAGCCGTTTATTGAATGATTTCTGGGAATATCAACCGGAAAACCAAATCAATCTGACCGCGCTTTCCGGAAGCAGTTATTGTAAAGGCGACAGTATGCACGTATCTTTTACTGTTCTCTATCCCTTCGATGCAGGGAATATTTTTACTGCGCAATTGAGTGATCAGAGTGGAAGTTTTTCTTCTCCTCTCACTTTGGGTTCCATTTCGTCCACTACGTCAGGCACAATTTCATTTGTATTACCTACGTCAATTTCAGTTGGATCCGAGTATCGTGTTCGGATTGTTTCTTCACTTCCGGCTATAGCCAGCAATGACAATGGCAGCAATCTCACCATTCAGCGATTTGAACAAATTATTTTTACGGAACAAATGGGAATTGTGGGTGCAACTACACCTGTTTCCACTCATGAAAGCACAAATGGTTTTGATAATGACTCCTACACCATGACTGGAACCGCGGATGTCAGGGTGACTGTTCCATCCTCAGGTTATTTGGGAGCATCAGGTGATGCGAATATTTTTTTCAATTCAATTTCAGGACGTTTTTTCCAGATAGAAGGAATCAATACGATTGGCCTCTCCGGATTCGAACTTCGTTTTGGAATTTATAAAAATACAATATTGAGTGTTGCCGACCAGCTCATCCTTGAGATTAGCTCAGACGGTGTGAACTATTCTCCACTTTCCTATACACTACCAACAGGAACCGGGACGGCTGCATGGTTTCTTCGTACTGCTAGTGGAACAATACCTTCGGTTTCGAATCTGCGAATCCGATTTAGACAGGCTGCTGCAATTCCCATCACCCAATACAGGATTGATGATATTCAGCTGACATCAAATAACCCGGGCGCAGTTATTACAGCAGTCCTCCCGAATTATATATGTAACGGAAGTTCTGTTGCGCTGAATGCAAGTACCGGAATAGCATATCAATGGTCGAATGGTGTAACTACTGCATCTAACAATGTCAATACAGCAGGTCTGTATAATTGCACAATCATGGCATCCAATGGATGCACTGCTCTTTCAAACACAATACAGGTAAAGGACACAACACCGGCAGTATTCGTTGTAACCGGCGGCGGTTCTTACTGCTCAGTTCCCGGAACAGGTGTAAATGTTGGTCTTTCTGGTTCAGAAACAGGAACCAGTTATCAATTGTATTTAAATGGAATCACGCCATCCGGATCACCGGTCAATGGGAATGGATCCGCCATTTCATTTGGTCTGAAAACCATAGTTGGAACGTATTCTGTCATTGCTACTGAGACATCGACAGGATGTAGTAAGAGCATGGGCGGAATTGTAACAGTTCTGATTAACAATGCAACTACTTATTATGAAGATGCAGATGGAGATGGATACGGCAACGTGTTAGTTACAGCACAGGCTTGTTCACCTCCTGTAGGATATGTTGCAAATCAACTGGATTGTAACGATGCAGATACTTTACTTCATCCAAACCAGGTGTGGTATATTGATGCTGACGAAGATGATTATGGTACAGGAGCTACAGTCGTACAATGTCTGAGACCGAATCATGGCTACAGGCCAACCGAACTAACAGCGATTACTGGTGATTGTAATGACGCGAATGCGGCGATTCATCCCGGAGTTACGGAAGTTTGCAACAATCAGGATGATAATTGCGATGGATACATTGATGAAGGATGCGGAATTCCTATTTATTGCATCGGTCCCGGCAGTTCATATACTCCTCCATCCGGACCTTCGTATGTGAACCAGTTTTCTCCTTTCCCTACAATCAAAGCGGCGGTAAATTTTCTGAACACATGGTCTCCGACCCAATCAGTAATTTTTGAAATACAAAATAATTATACCGGTGCAGGAGAAACGTTTCCAATCACATTCACTTACCAGGGGAATGCTTCTGCGACAGCAGTTTTCAGACCAAGGAGTGATGTGCCGGCTGTTGTTGGATTGGCAGGAAGTTTATTTGGTAGTATAAATGGTATGTTCCTTCTGGATGGAGCGGATTATATAACATTTGACGGGTCACCTGGAGGAAGCATGGGTACAAATGCAATGTTCAGAGTTAGAAATCTTGTTTCCAGTGGAGTCGCAGGCGCAAACATATTGCTGCGAAATGATGCAACACACAATACTTTCAATGCATTACTTGTTGAAGGTGGCGCGAACTCCGGGGGTTGCATCTTTTTAAGTTATACCATCGGAACAACAGGTAATGATTTCAACTCTATACTGAATTGTACGATTAGTGATCGAACCGATCTTTCTGTCCCTGAGCCGGATATTGCAATATACTGTTATAGTATTTATACCGGTTCCGCAGCGAATAGCGATATTGTGATATCTGGAAATAAAATTGTCAATATCAGCGATGGTATTATTCTGGATAACACCGGTTCCGCCGGCAATTGGAATATCAGCAATAATCATTTCTATTTTACAAATTCTTCAGCCTTTAAAATTTCTGAAGCAATTTCCGTGAAAACCAATGACCCGCTTTCAGCGACTATCTCATCGAATTATATTGGAGGGACAGCTCCCTTTGCAGGCGGATCCCCAATGATTGAAACAAGTCCGAATCTCTCTTTTAATGGAATTTATTTTAGTGTTTCTAATGCGACATCCAAATCATTTATTGATGGAAATGTGATTAAAAATTATCAACGAAATAGTATAGGTGTTTGTTCCTTTCAGGGAATTAATGTTGCAGCAGGCGCTGTGGATGTCACGAACAATATGATCGGTGATCCATCAATCAGCAATAGTTTGGATTTCTTATCGGCTGCGGAACCATTTATTCAGGCCTTGATACATATAAGTGCTCAAAATTTATTTCCAGTTTCTGTTTCAGGCAATACAATTGGGGGTATTTCTGCTTCAAATACGACCGGAACCTCCGGAGAGTTTCAGGCAATTAATTATTCGAATGTGTATCTTAGTTCCTTTCCATGTACAATAGGGGGGAACACCATTCGGTCAGTGAATTACGCTGCAAGGGGAGCATTTTCTTGCATCGATGTTACTTGTTCGGAATCCGCCGGAATGAACACATCAGTGAATGGAAATGTAATCGAAAGCATCGTGATGGGGAATAGCCTTGCTGGCGCATTCACCGGAATATATTCTGATCGGGCCAATGTATCGTTCACTGGAAATCGAATCGGAAAATTTTCAACACCCAATGACATTTCTATCGCAAGTACAGGAAATCATTATGGAATGCGAATCAGCAGATTTTCCAATGGAAATGGAGTTTTTGCCAATGATACAATTGCGAATATAAATTTCATGAATAATTCTGCTTCCAATGCAGTGTTTGGTTTTTACCTTACTACAAATGGAAGTTCGCAAAATGAAGTTTCAGGAAATTATCTGAAAAATATTACTTGTGCAAGTACCAAATCAAGCGTTGAAACAGACGCCAGTCTTGCACATGCATTGACTGGGATTTACTACAATGTGGAAGGTTCCGCAGGATTGTCGGTTTCGAACAATATTATTGAAGGGCTCAGTGCGACGACCACTTCGACTATTTCAAATCCTCTGGTTTCAGCAATCAGTATCAACCGTCCCAGTGGTTCGGGTACGCTTACTGTGTCCGGCAATAGGATTTATTCACTTACAAATACCGGCGCGAACACGAGCAGCCTTTCCTGTATCATTGGTTTGCGAATGTATTCATCACAATACTATGCTGTTGTTGTTTCGAATAATTTTATAGCTTTAAGTAATGATGCCAATACAAACCCGGTTCGGATCTATGGCATTTATGATTCTATGATCAATGGTTTTATTGGAAATTATAAAAATTATTTTTTCAATTCCATTGCAATCAGCGGTTCTGCTACCGGTGATTCCAGATCCGGTGCTTTCTGGCACAACTCATCTACCGCTCTTTTGAAATTGCGTAATAATATTTTGCACAACACAAGGAGCGGCGGTACCGGCAATCATTATGCAATTGTTCATGAAGGCGGGACATCCGTTTCATGGGCGGCCGCTTCATCTGACTACAATGATTTGTATACTTCCAATAGCGCGACACTCGGAGCATGGCCTCTTGCAACAGCTCTGACATTTTCCGGCTGGAAGTCGGCAAGCAATGGAGATAACCTTTCTAAGAACAGTCTGGTCAGTTTTGTCAACAGCATTTCCGATCTTCACCTGAACCTGACAGGGAACTGTGACCTTGAGGGAGGCGGAATTCCGGTTTCAGGAACTACTCTTGATATTGACGGACAAACCAGGAATTCCTTGAATCCTGATATTGGGGCGGATGAGTTTAATGGAACTTGTATCATTGTTCTGAATTTGAAAACATTCATTGAAGGATTTTACTCCGGAGGAGGAACAATGATCAGCGCTTTATCTCCGGGTTCACCATCTGTCAATTGCGATACACTTATTTTGCAACTTGCGGCAAGTACATCTCCATATTCGATTCAGTATACAGATACTGCCATTCTTCAAACAAATGGCACTGTTGAATTCAATTTCCCTTCAGCCGTAGCCGGAGGTACTTATTACCTGGTGCTAAAACACCGTAATGCTCTCACGGTTTGGAGTGCTGTTGCAATTCTCGTTAACAATGGTTCATATTATGATTTTAGCACTGCTGCTTCTCAGGCTTTCGGATCAAACCAACGCTTTCTGGATACCGGCATCTACGGAATGTACAGTGGTGATGTGAATCAGGATGGTACAGTGGATACTATCGACTATTCAGCCATTGAAAGTAACTCGCAGTTTATGTTATCAGGATATGTTCCTTCAGATATATCCGGTGATTGGCTGGTTGAGTCAACAGATTACAGTCTGATTGAAAATAATTTTCAGATGTTGCTGAACTCCGCGCATCCGTGAAATATTTCCACGAGCAAGTCGCGATTTTTTCGGCTTGCTCGTGGGTGTATTTTTGAACTTTTGGTCAACATTGAATAACTATAGGGATGTTTTCCGAATTTGGCTATCTTTGAGAATACATCCCCTGTTATGCGCTACTTTCTTCTTATTTTTTTTAGTGTATTATTTCAATTGTGTACAGCGCAAACCGGGATTACATGGAATTCAGCTATTGATTTAGCGCCTTCTTCTTCAGGAAATAATCACCCCAGAATCACAACCGACGCAAATGGCAATCCACTCGTTGTGTGGAGTCACGCGAATCGTGCAATGTTTTCGCGTTGGAATGGAACAGCATTTACTACACCCGTGCTTGTAAATCCTCCCGGGATTGATGTGGCCGGTGCGAGCTGGATGGGTCCTGACATTGCTTCTGACGGAGATACCGTTTATATTGTTTTCAAACAGGTGCCGGAAAATGCGGATACCTGTCACATCTTTTGTACACGATCTTTCAACGGTGGATTAACCTTTGATAGCCCTATTCAGGTTGATAACATCGCTGATAGTCTTTCCCGATTTCCAACAATTACTACTGATGAATCCGGAAATCCTGTTATTGGATTTATGAAATTCAATGCCGCATTTTTAGAATCAAGATGGGTCGTCACTCGATCTTCAGATTACGGTCTTTCGTTTACAGTAGATACAAAAGCAAGCGGATGGAGCAGTCCGACCTCAGTCATTTGTGATTGTTGTCCTGGCGCTGTTGTCAGTTCCGGAAATACGGTTGCGATGTTGTATCGCGACAACAATTCGGATATTCGCGATATCTGGACCGGGATAAGCACGGATGGAGGCAATAGTTTTTACGGAGGAATGAACATTGATCAAAATTCCTGGGTGATCAATGCTTGTCCGGCAACGGGTCCCGACGGCGTAATCATCGGTGATACGCTTTACTCAACTTTTATGAGTGGTGCCGGGGGAAACAGTCTTGTTTACCGGAGCGCGACATCTTTGTCAGGAATGACAGGGTCTCAGTCAATTGAACTCACCGGAAATTTTTCCGGCCTGAGCCAACAGAACTATCCACGCATCGCTTCAGATGGAACAGCATTGGCGATTGTGTGGAAACAGAGAGTAAATGGCGCGGATCAATGCATACTTCGTTTCAGTCAGGAAGCCGGAACTTTTGCGACTGCGGGGATTGACACGGTTGACCTTGATAATGTCACCAATGCGGATGTCGCGCTTGGAGGTGGAAAAATTTTTGTTGTTTGGGAAGATGATGCGAGTGGAACAATTCGTTTTCGTTCGGGGAATTATTCTTCAACTACTGATATAATAAATACTCAAGTTGAAAATGAGATTTCCATTTATCCGAATCCAACAGCTTCCCGAATTTCAATCACTAGCAGAGATGTCGTGGATGAAATTATGATTTGTAATCTCCTGGGAGAAATTGTTTGTAAGGAATTTCCTTGCAAGAAGGAATTTCAAATAAGTATTAAAAATACAGGGACATACTTCGTGAATTTGATTTCCGGAAAAAATATTCTGAAAAGGAAAATTTCTGTTTTACGCTAAACGAATTTAAAATCATGAAAAAAGTCTGTACTCTTCTTGCATTTCTATTATGGTTCTCAAATGCTCATTCACAAATCAACCTCGCTTCTGGCGTCACCGGTACAATTACAGGAGTAGCTCAGAGTTTCAATGAAACGAGGGGTGTTGATGTGAATGTGATTTCTCCGGTTGATCTCCCGCTTACTTCGATGACACTTCATCGGTTTTTTAGCGGCACAGGAGATTCAGCATATGTTGGTGCAAGAATCTACAATCCATCAAATGGTATGCTACTTGCGTCCAATATGGTGAGTGTATATAATATTGTAAACGGAGCCGTATCGGTGCCGATTTCATATACTTTGGTTTCCGGAATGTCTTATCGGATTTCCTTTTTCTGCGGAGGCCCCAATCCACCTACACATAACTCAGCAGCGGAATTCCAGCCGGGATCGTTTCCTTACAATGAAGGCTCTAATTTATTAGAGATCACACATGCATATGCGTACCCGGCTGACACTTTTCCGGTCAATACGAATATTTTTGTTCCAATTATTACTTTGAATTTGGAAACTTCGGGAATTATTGGATTTCATTCAATTGATGAAGTGAAAATATTTCCCAATCCATCATCACAAAATTTCAGTGTTGAATTGGGAGAAATCAATTATCAAAAAACAGATCTCCGCCTCATTGACATGAATGGCAAAATAGTCCCTGTGAATTTCAATATGGAAAAAAGCAAAGTACTTATTAGCACAGATGGACTTCCTAAAGGAGTTTATTTTTACCAAATTCTTTCCGATCAAAAAGATCTGGTGTCGGGGAAATTGGTTCTTGAGTAGGTGTATTCTTAGCGTTCAGTTCTAAATTACTTTTTAGAACATGTGATCGTACTTTTTAATACCGCTTTTATTCTTCGAAATATTTTTCAATTACGCATCATCATTTCATATTTAAAGTTGATGTTGGTGTGGTAAATATCTTACAGGCGCCCGTGTATGAAATTTAAGGAATTGTGTACCTTCGCCACACAATATTTTATAGATGATTTCGAATTCCATTTTTGAGCTCCTGCAGCATGTTGAGATTTTTAATGGCATTCCCGCGGATCTTTTAAAGAATCTTGCCGGGAAGCTGGAGCAAATCAACATTGAAACCGGAGCATTGATCATCCGCAAAGGGGAAGAAGGAAACGCGATGTTTGTTTTGATGAAAGGGAAAGTCAAAATTCACGACGGAGAACATGTCATCGCTTATATGGAACAGGGAAATTATTTCGGCGAATTTTCCTTGCTCGACGAAGCACCCAGATCGATGTCTGTTAGCGCAGTCGAAGAAGTTCATCTCGTAAAAATCAGTCGTGAACTTTTCTTTGAATTATTCCAGAGTCAGCCTGAAGTCGGAAAGAAAATAATCAGCGCGCTTACCAGGAGATTGAGAAGTCAGAATGAATCTATTGTTCGCCAGTTGCGCAACCGTGAAGCGGAACTCACCCAGCTTGTGGATGAACGTACCAGGGAATTGCAATTGCGAAATGAAGAAATCTCTCAGAAGAATCGCGAGATTACGGACAATGTAAATTACGCGAAGCGTATCCAAACCGCTATTCTTCCTGCGGAGCAAACGATTTATTCTACCTTAAGTAAATCGTTTGTGCTTTACCAGCCAAAGGATATTGTAAGCGGTGATTTTTACGCATACTTCCCACAGCCCGGAGGCGCAATGATCATTGCGGCGGATTGTACCGGACATGGAGTAACAGGCGCTTTTCTGAGTGTGGTGGGAAGCTCTCTGTTGAATCAAATGATCAATGAAAAGAAAATTACGGACCCGGGAAAAATTCTTGATGCACTGCATGATGCGATGATTGAAACATTGAATCAAAGAAGCGGCGAATCAACGGATGGCATGGACATCGCGATTTGCTCAGTCGATTTATTCAATAATAAATTATCATATGCCGGAGCGAATCGCCCTCTGTGGATGATCCGGGAAAACGAATTAATGGTTGTGCAGCCAAATAAATTTCCGGTCGGTGGATTGCAAATCGTACATGAAGAAAATTTTCAAAGTCATCATTTCGATCTTCAGAAGAATGACACCTTTTATATTTTCAGCGATGGCTATGCGGATCAGTTTGGTGGAGAGTTCGGAAAAAAATTCATGACAAAAAAACTCAAATATACATTCCTGAATATTCAGCAGCTCAGCATGCAGGAGCAAAAAGAATATCTTTTGAAATGTTTTGAGGAATGGAAGGGAAATCACGAGCAGGTTGACGATGTCCTGCTGATCGGTGTAAGAGTTTGACCGGTTTTATTATTTATTTTCTGTGTAAATTTATTCTTTTAGCACATTAAGCTATTTCAGGATCAGGTGATAATTCAATCTGGACATTTAACAGCTTTTAACAGCCCATCTTAAGTTTCCTTAATCCCGACGATTTATTAGAATTGGAGACACCGTATTTTTGCTTCACTCATATTAATTTCAATTCATTGAGATTCTGATATTCATCAAAAAAATGTTAGGGTGGATGTGTAATTAGTTCTCAAATCCTATTGAAAATTAAAAAAAATGATACATCTTTATTCCATCAAAATTTATTCAGATGAAAAAAATAGTGCTGATTACATTATGCGCAGGTTTGCTATTTGCAACTGTAACGAGTGCTCAAAAAAAGTCAGATACTCCTGCTGCAAAAAATGATCCCTGGAAATCGGAGACATTTAACGGATTGAAATTTCGGAGCATTGGTCCGGCTCTTACATCCGGGCGTGTTGTAGACTTCGCCGTGGATCGATTGAGTCCAAAAACATATTATGTTGCTGCAGCCTGTGGTGGTGTCTGGAAAACTGAAAATGCAGGAAATACTTATGAGCCGATATTTGATGGTGAAGGATCCTACTCCATCGGATGTGTAGAAATTGATCCGGAGAATTCAAATGTAATTTGGGTTGGTAGCGGAGAGAACAATAATCAAAGAAGTGTTGCATACGGAGATGGGGTTTACAAATCTGAGGATGGAGGAAAATCCTGGAAGAATGTCGGACTGAAAAGCTCGGAACATATCGGTATGATTGCAATTGATCCGGCCAATTCTAATATCGTCTACGTAGCTGCATATGGTCCGTTATGGAGCGCAGGTGGTGAACGTGGTATTTACAAAACAACAGACGGAGGTAAAACCTGGAAACAGATTTTAAATGTAAGTGAAAACACAGGTTTCAATGAAATTCATATTGATCCCCGAAATTCAAATGTACTATACGCAACGTCTCATCAACGCCGTCGCCAGGTCTTCACATATATCAACGGAGGTCCTGAATCGAATATTTACAAAAGTACTGACGGCGGAGCGACATGGGATATTTTGAAGAACGGACTTCCTGCAGATGTAGATCGAGGAAGAATCGGATTGTCTATTTCACCTGCTAACCCGGATGTGATTTACGCGATCATTGAAGCAGGGGAGAAGAAAGGCGGAGTATACCGTTCCACTGATCGCGGAGCAAGCTGGGAAAAGCGTTGTGACAACACCACTTCCGGTAATTATTACCAGGAGATTTTTTGCGATCCGAAAGATGTGGAAAAAGTATACTATGTTGATTTTTGGGTAATGGTTTCAACGAACGGGGGAAAGTCATTCGAAAAGATTGGTGAAAAATACAAACATGTAGACAATCACGCTTTGTGGATTGATCCATCTGATACAAAACATTTGTTGGTCGGTTGCGATGGTGGAATTTATCAAACGTACGATGCCGGAGCCAATTGGGAATTTAAATCCAATCTACCCGTAACGCAGTTTTATAAAGTTGCAACAGATAATGCTTTGCCTTTTTACAATGTGTATGGTGGAACTCAGGATAACAATTCGCTTGGCGGACCATCACGCACCACCAGCGCGAATGGAATTACAAATGCCGATTGGTTTATCACTCTTGAAGGTGATGGTTTCGAAACGCAAATTGATCCGGAAAATCCAAACATCGTTTATCCGCAATACCAGTATGGCGGACTTGCACGGTATGACAAGAAAAGCGGAGAAGTTGTAGATATTCGTCCTGTTGAAGCGGCCGGTGAACCCGGATTGCGTTGGAACTGGGATTCGCCATTACTCATTTCACATCATAAACATACACGTCTGTATTTTGGCGCGAATAAACTTTTTAAGAGTGATGATATGGGTAATTCCTGGCAGACAATCAGCGGAGATCTCACGCGCCAGATTGACCGGAATAAATTGCCTGTCATGGGTAAGGTGTGGAGTATGGATGCTTTGTCAAAAAATGGCTCCACAGATATTTATGGAAATCTTGTAAGCATTGCGGAAAGTAATTTTGATGAAAATCATTTGCTCGTTGGAACAGACGATGGTTTGATCCAGGTAACAAGGGATGGAGGGAAAAACTGGACGAAAGTTGACAATATCCCGGGAGTTCCGGAGCGAACATATGTCAACCAGATTATCGCTTCACAGCACGACAAAAATGTTTTTTACGCCACCTTTAATCATCATCGTTATGGTGATTTCAAACCCTATGTTTTCAAAAGTATTGATGGCGGGAATACCTGGTCACCAATCATTGGCAACTTACCGGAAAGAGGAAGCGTTTATACCGTTGCGGAAGATCATGTAAATCGTGATCTCCTTTTTGCAGGAACTGAATTCGGAATCTTTTTCACTATCGACGGTGGTAAAGAATGGATTCAATTAAAAAGCGGACTCCCGACTATAGCAATACGTGATATCGAAATTCAAAAAAGAGAAAGCGATTTGGTTCTGGCTTCCTTCGGAAGAGGTTTTTATATCCTCGATGATTATTCGCCTTTACGAAATCTGAAAAAGGATGATTTGAAAAAAGAAGCCTGGATTTCAACAATCAAGGATTCATGGCTGTACAATGAAAGTCGTGACTGGGGAGCGCCTCTCAAAGGTTTTCAGGGAGAAGGATTTTACTCAACGCCCAATCCCAAGGTCGGCGCTGTGTTTACCTATTATCTCAAAGAAGATTTGAAAACGATCAGGGAGAAACGTAAAGAGATAGAAAAGCAAAAGATTAAAGCAGGAGAACCTGTTTCATATCCTTCAGCAGACTCAATTCGATTGGAAGATAATTATCCGGATCCTTACTTGTTATTTGTCATAAAGGATGATGCCGGAAATGTAATCAGGAATTTGAAGGCTTCTGCAAAAAAAGGCATGAACAGACTTGTTTGGGATTTTCGTTATGGATCTCCCGGACCGGTTTCTTTCAACACACCGGATCCTACAAATCCATACGATGTTCCGGAACTTGGGTATCCTGCAATGCCGGGGAAATACACAGTTTCAATGAGCAAGTTTGAGGATGGAAAAATTGCAGAACTTGTCGCACCACAATCCTTCACTGTAAACTCACTAAATGCCGCGTCGATGGCGGCAACAGATAAAAAAGCGCTTGACGCGTTTTGCAAAAAAGTGAGTGAGCTTCGCCGGGCCACTGCTTCAGCCGACGCATACAGAGGAGAGTTGTCGAATAAACTGAAGTTCATCAAACAGGCAATCCTCGATGCACCTGCTGCATTACCGGAAGCGTTATCACAAGTTACCAATTTTGAAAAGAGAATGGTTGCTGTGAATACAAGTCTTAACGGTGATGCAAGTATGGCAAAAAGAGAATTTGAAATACCGACATCCATCAATTCCAGAGTTTCAGCGATTGAAAGCTCTCTGTGGGCAGCAAGCACGGCTCCGACACAAACGGCAATCCAATCCTTACAAACCGCGGGACAACAATTTGAACCTGTGCTGCAGGAATTGAAAAAACTGGATCAGGATATACGTAAACTTGAAGATCTGATTGAAGCGAACAAGGCACCATATACACCGGGAAGGATTCCTGAGTGGAAGAATAAGTAATCTTCAACGGAAATTACAAAGCCTGTGATCCTGATTCGGGTCACAGGCTTTGAATTTTTTATGCACCAATATTAGCTGGTATTACGAGCGGAAATTTAAGCTCACTAAGAAAAGTGTCAATTTAGAGTCTAAATTTTTACTAATCTGAAATATTCAAATGACCATGTTGAAAAATCTTAACTACTCTAACTAGTACTACTTGTTCAATACGAGAATGTCTGAAATTTATTTTTGAATTGGTTCCGGAAGCTTTTCATACACGATGATTCGCAATTGATCGCCATCCGTAAACTCCTTGATCTGTTTATAGTCGCACTTCTCCACATCCGCCTGTTTTTTATTGCACAGTTGATCAGAGTATTGTGAATCCCAGAAAAAGTAAGCGGGAAGTGTTTCTTGTTGTTTGCATTCCGGGTCAAAGGCGAATTGTTCTCTGTTCAGATTTTTATCAAATGGATTTTTGTTCATTTGAAAAATCAGTGTCGGGTCGACATAGAAAATAACGCTCGAATCCGGCTTGGTTGAAGTGAACCATTTCCCTGCATCCATCAGTGCTTTTTGCCGGCCATATGCTTTCAATGGATAACTGAAAACACGGAAAGGGGTTTTCACATGAAAAAATAAAAAAATCAGCAGCAAACTCAGGCTAACTGATTTTGGAATTTTTGAAAGAAGGATTTTGTTAAATGCCCAGATGGTCAGCACCGCATAGCACGGAAAGACACAAGCAAGTACCCGTTCAAGTCCTGCAGACCCAAACAATCCAAAATGCCAGGCATATAAATGAAATGCGGTGAAGACAGCTGCCGGAATAAACACTAAATAGAAGAGCTGAGCGGTTTCATTTGCCGGTTTCCAGAAAATGAACTGCTTTTCTTTGAAATAGAGAAATAATGTGATTGAGCCTGCAAGACACAAGGCTATCGTAAAGGGCAAGCCCCAGATATCTTTATATCTGTTTAAGATGTCCATAAAATGACCATGACCGTATGGACTGATATATTCGTATGGATTTTCTTTAAAGTACCAAAAGAAATTATGACCCATTAACACTCCTGCAATTGCATACAATACAAAAGCAGTCAGGAAGAACGGCAAATATTTCCATTGCTTCATAATTCCGAGATACGC
Organism: Bacteroidota bacterium; assembly: GCA_016720935.1. Classification (NCBI taxonomy): domain Bacteria; kingdom Pseudomonadati; phylum Bacteroidota; species Bacteroidota bacterium. The sequence goes on along the minus strand of JADKJP010000005.1, from coordinate 40,845 downwards.
AGCAAAACAGACAAGCATGAAGGAGCCTTCACTTCTGGAGAATAATAAAAAGGAGAGTAGTATTGTAGCAGGCAGATACTTGTTTTTGAAGTACAGATAGATCCCGGAAATCAGTATTAAACTAAAAAGTGGTTCTGTAAGTGAAGATTGAAGAATTATAAAGTACAGTGGTGAAAAAATCAGAAGAGGCACTATTGACCATTTATATGGAACCCGTAAATGTTGTAAAATTTTGTAAGCAATAATTGCAGAAGCAGACCCGCATAATACATTGAATATTTTAATTCCAAAAAATCCGAATTGAGCAAACCACGTACTCAATAAAATGAAGAATGGCTTTCCCCAATGGTGAAGAAAAAATTGTGTGTTGTACAAGGCGTATTTTGAAAAATAATAGTGCCAAATGGTATCCGGACCACCTTCATAAAACTCATTGTAATAACTAAAGTATATCAGGATTCCTGCACTGACAGAAAGCAACAGAATGAAAAGTGTGTGTGGTTTTAATTTTGACAGCATAAATGAAGTTTGTACAATTTAACTTAGCGATAAGTCAAATTTCGATTCTTTCAAAAAACTGAAAGCAAAAATAGTTTTTATACCGGTTTATTTGTTGATGTAAGATTTGTTTTAACAAATTACAATCGATGGAAGAAGGCATTATTATCGTTTATTTTCAAAAAATGATTGAATTCGTAAGGCAGCATTTTCCCGAATACTCACATAAAACAAATTGTAATCACAAACATGATAATTTTTTCCTATCCGAAAATAGCCGCGTTTGTTAGGTTTGTGAATCCATAACAATCCGCCTTGAATTTTAGCGTCACAAATTCCCGGATCAATTCGGTCAAATCTTCTGGGTAAACCACCCGGATTTAGTTTAGCGCTAGCATAAGCAGTATCGTTTTTCCATGTAAGCGGATTGGTAGAATAGCAATTTGATCCGAGGGATTCATTAGTGCTCACAGCTCCCCATTTATAAGTATTCCAGGAAAGAATGCAGCCCGTTTGATTGGCGGAATCACACGCAGGGATAGTTTTATAAAAGGTATCAGTTCTGAATCCGATGACATAAGCGGCAACCAATTGGTTTTTCAATGAATCATTATTTTCAAAATAATCCTTCAGAAGACGATAAGCGTGCTGACTGCCCTGGCTGTGCGAAGCAATAATGAAAGGTCGTCCTTTGTTCCAGTTTTTTAAATAAAACTGAAAAGCATTCGAGACATCTTCATAAGCAAGGTCGAGTGCTTTTTTTCCATTTTCTCCGGCGCGTTTTGTGAATGCATATAGAGTAGCTTGTCTGTAACGGGGAGCATACACTTTGCAGGATCCGTTGAAAGCACTGGCCTGGAAACGCAATGGAAATTTGTCGACAGTCTTGTTCAACTTTTTATTATGGATATCTCCATTCCAGCCTCTTCCACTAAAATTCAGAGTGGGGTGTATATAAAAAACATCTACCAGTGCGTTTGCTTGTCCGTCTGAAAGACCAGCCCCGGGTGGCAAGGCATCCGCACTGTCTTTTTTATCCGGTAATGCTGCCCAGCTGGATTTGTTCGAATAGTCCGGAATGGGAGGTACCCGGTAATGTGAAAAAGGATGAATGGGTTGAAGACAAGATGTGAAGCTAAGATAACATATAAAAATAGTGACCAGTTGTTTTGATTGACGGAACATTGAATTACTAATTTTAAAAATAACAAACCTTGAAGATAGACATTTTACCTTAGTCCGTGTTCCCCAGTGTCAGATACATTCTAAGGTTTTATCAAGGCAATAAGGCAGAAATAATTATGTCTAACTTCAAAAGAGCTATCTGACTTGACGTTTATCATGTTGTATTGTTAAAATAATCTCCTAAATTTATCTTTTCAAAACCGGGTATTCTGCCCGGACCAGTTTATGTTTCCGTTTCCCCCGACGGTTTTCTGTTTAATGAAAAATCATCTATGGGATATTTACGAAGTGGATACATCTACATGCTCCTGATCTTGTCAGGCTTTAGTTCTCAAAAAACTTTTGCCTATCTCCCGACACCGGATCACATTGTGATCGTAATGATGGAGAATCATGCTTACCAGGAAATTGTCGGCTCTTCTGCAGCTCCATACATCAATAGTTTGTTCGCGGATCAACAGTGTGCTTTGTTCACGCAGTCTTTCGGGCTTTCTCATCCCAGTCAACCAAATTATTTGCAGTTTTTCTCCGGATCAAATCAGGGCGTTGTCGATAATAACGTTCCTGATATTCTTCCATTCACAACGCGAAATCTGGGCGCTTCATTGATTGCTGCCGGAAGAACATTCACCGGCTATTCCGAAGATTTGCCAAGTGTTGGAGCGAATGATTCTGTGTCCGGCTTGTACGCCCGCAAACATAACCCCTGGGTGAATTGGCAGGGTGGATCTACGAATGGAATTCCGTCAACAAGTAATCAACCGTATACGGCCTTTCCTTCTAATTTTAGTTTGCTTCCTACTGTCGCGTTTGTTGTACCAAACCTGGTTCATGGAATGCATGATGGTACGGATCCTTCCCGGATTGCAATAGGCGACAGCTGGAGTCAAGGTCAACTTGATGCCTACATTCAATGGGCAAAAACACACAATAGTTTATTGGTTTTTACTTTTGATGAAGACGATGATTTGTCCGGACAACATATCCTTACATTTATCATTGGTCAACATGTTAAACCGGGTTCATATTCAAACACAATTAATCATTACAACGTACTAAGAATGGTGGAAGACATGTACAGTCTGCCACATGCCGGCGCTGCAGCCTCTGCTACTACCATTGATTATTGCTGGAACCCTTGTGCGAAGGATCCTGTTGTAAGTGGGCCATCCATCTTTTGTCAGGGCAGTTCCGCAACATTAACAGCACCAGTAAGTTCCTCTTATCTTTGGTCGAATGGAGCAACTACCGGATCTATTTCCGTGAGTACTGCCGGATCTTATTCAGTGACGATCACTGATGCAAATGGATGTACTTCTACATCGCCATCATGGGCCGTTGCAATGCAACCTTTTTCCGCGACAGCAACAGTTTTTGGCGAAACGATGGGGACAGTAGGCGGTACAACCACAATTGCTGCTCACGAATCAGCAAATGGATTTGACAATGATTCCTACACCATGACAGGATCTGCGGATATAAGAGGAAGCTCTAATTCTATAGGTTATGCAACAGCCTCCGGTGGGGCGAATGTGTTTGTAACCAATACCGTTGGAAGAAATTTTATCATTTCAGGTATTAATACCAGCGGATTGAGCGGGCTTCAACTTTCCTTTGGTCTGTTTAAAAGTACAACCGCTTCAAATGGTTCGGATTTCCAGGTATTGGTAAGCACTGATGGGACTAATTATTCACAGCTTTCATTTACTGCGCTGCCAACGGGTACCGGAACAGCTATCTGGCATTACCGCACCGCAACAGGAACAATTCCATCCTCATCCACATTGAGTATTCAATTCAAACAGAATGGTACTGCTACTCAATACAGATTGGATGACGTTTTATTAACGTATCCTGTAAGTTTCCCAACGATTACTGCATCGGGGCCGACAAGCTTTTGCCAGGGCGGATCTGTGGTTTTAAGTTGTACACAGGCGCCCGCATATTTATGGTCCAATGGTGCAACGACTTCTTCCGTTTCCATTAGCACCACCGGAAATTATTCGGTGTCTATTTCAGGAAACAATGGTTGTTCAGCAACCAGCAACGTGATCAATGTAGTTGCAACTCCTCCTCCTGGTATTACGGGATTTAATCCTTCAACTGCAGCTCCAGGAACTTTGGTTACAATCAATGGATCCAATTTTTCAGGTGCAACTTCTGTTAAATTGAATGGTTCGGTTGTCGCGTTCTCTATATTAAATGCTTCGCAAATCACATTTACTGTTCCCGTCGGAGCAGTTAGCGGTAATGTTACAGTCATTACTCCCTGCGGCACGGTTAATAGCAGCACAACTCTTACAATTGTCCAAACGAGTGCGCTTCAGATAAGGCTGTTCATTCAGGGATTCTATTTATCCGGAGGACTGATGCGCGAAGTGTCCGGATTAGCAAATTGTGACACTGTTACTGTACGACTGCGAAGTACTTTTTCTCCCTACACTGTTGTTGCCAGCAAGAGCGGACCCTTGAATACATCGGGTTACGGTACTTTTTTATTTCCGTCAGCTTTGTCAGGAGTCAATTACTATCTTGATGTTACTCACCGCAACAGTCTTGAAGTCTGGAGCGGTGCTCCGGTTTTGCTGAATATTGTTACAACCAATTATGATTTTACAACTTCAGCATCACAAGCCTATGCTTCCAATCAAATTATTTTACCGGACGGCAGCGCGGCACTTTATGGTGGCGATGTGAATCAGGATGGTGTTGTGGATAGTGCAGATTTTAATAGTGTTGAAAATTCTTCGCAATTGATTCAAAATGGATATGTGTCGGGAGATTTAACAGGAGATCTGCTGGTAGAGTCTTCTGACTATAGCCTGATGGAGAATAACTTTTTATTATTATTAATGGTTGTCCATCCTTAAGTGTGGGATGTTTGAGAATGAAATTTAAAGTGACGAAAAAATTTAAATATTCATCTCTAAAAAATTATTCTTTCGGTAATTTGTATTCAATGCCAAAGTATCCGGCATATTCTTCCAAAGTTGACATTCCTAATTCTTTTCGACGGATATTTACATTTTTCTCATCCTCAATCGGCCAGAATTCCTGAAGACCTGTTTTGGGATTCATCCATACCTGTGTTCCGTAAACCTGCTTTTTATCCTGATGCATGAAGATGCGATCTTGTAAATAAGCCAGATCAACAGGCCGGGATTCGCTATCGGCAACAGACTGAATTAACAGAGGAAGATATTTCTCCTGTGTTGCAAGATCTGCATGTTGGATGATCAGCCAGATTGTATAATTGCCCTTTGCCCCGACAAAACTTTTACCCGGCCATCCATAGTTGCGAATAAGTTCTTCCACATAAGAAAGATTGCTGCTGTCAATCATGGACCTATAGGCAATCGAGTCGTCGGATTTTCTGACAGACTGATCCCTTTCAAATACGAAAGCAAGTTGTTTTACAATACCTGCAGTATCACACCCGGCTTGTGAAAACAACTCCGATTCAAATGACAGAAAAAGGAGGGCGAGGAATAAGTACTTTTTCAAAATGTGTATATGAATTTCCCGATATCCCATTTAGAAATGTGATGCCGGGATTTCAGATTTAGTTGTTTACACATAACCTGACAACCGCCTGCTGATGGTCGGATTGTAAAGTGATGTAGTAAACACCGTTAGCTAACTCTTCTGTTGAAAAATTATACAGGTGATTTCCTGATGATGTGATTTCATTCACGATGCTTCTTATCAGTCGGCCTGAAATATCCAGCACATTTAATTGAATATTATCCCGAGAAATCAAATTCAAATCAATTTGTACCATCATACTGGCAGGATTAGGATAAACAGCAAGTCCGGTGGAAGATGCAGGATTCATCGTGATTCCTGAACATACGTCAACAAAAATAGACTGATCCACCGAAGCTGAACAGCCAGTACCCGGATCTGTGTAGGAATAAGTCAGTGTTACACTTCCTTGTCCTGATAAATCTGTATGAAAAACATTGTTTACAACTCCCGGCCCGGAAAATATTCCACCGGTGGGATTAGCATTAAGCACTAATGTATCATGAATACAGATGGTGTCCTGTAAACTAAATGTTGGATTTGGAAGTGGATTCACGGTAAGAGTCACAGGAGCTGAAGAACCGGTGCAACCATTATTATCTGTCACATTCACAAAATAATTTGCGCTCTGCCAAACATTGATGTAGGATGTTGTTTCATTTCCGGGTGACCATAAATAAGATACACCAGGTGTCGAAGTCAATGCGATTGTATCGCCCAGACAAATAGGAGCGGGATTTGATGGAGAAATTGAAACAACAGGAAGTGAATGGACGATAACCTGGGTCGACGGTGATGTAGCTGAACAGCCATGATTATCTGTAACAGTAACAACGTATGATCCTGAATTGCTTACCTGGATACTCGGAGTTGAAGCTCCACCGGGAGTCCAAACATATGCACTGGCGGAGGAGGCGGTGAGTGTGGTGATGTCACCATCACAAATATCAACTATACCGGAAGGATTTATGGTTGCCGTTGGTGGTGTGTAGACTGTGATTGTTGTTGGCAAGGATGTAGCGCATCCATTGCTGGTCACTGTATAAGTTCCTGCGGCATTGACTGAAATGGATTGTGTAGTTTCTCCGGTACTCCATTCATATGTGTAAGCCTGGGGAACACTCAAGACGACAGATCCTCCGGGACAGAATGAAGTATTTCCATTCGCACTAATCACCGGTGTTTCACAATATTTCAATGTGATGTAATCGGATGATGTTGAATCATCCCATAATCCGTGACCGGCAACATAAACTTCGCCTAATCCGGTAGAAAATATCCCGGCATCCGGAGTGTGGAAGCCATCCGCGGGAGCATTGTAAATCGTTCTCCATAATTCACTACCATTTCCATCGTATTTGAAAATAATAAAGTCAGCATCCTGATTGAGGGGTTGAACCAATCCGCTTGCGTAAATATTACCAAATGGATCTGTTGTTATTTTATTCCCGTGATCATAACCACTTGTCGGACTATCATAAATGGTCGACCAGTCTATAGATCCGACATTACCGTTCATGTCTAATTTCGCGACAACCATGTCCAAATCGGTTGTGGGAGAAGAAGTGCTTCCGGTGATATAGGCGAATCCATGATTATCGATCTCCATATCATAACAGAAATCTGCAAGATGTGATGGTCCGTCATAACGGACTTCCATTCTGAAAGATCCAGAGGCATCGAATTTTTCGACACTCATATCTCTGTCGGTAAGACCGGTTATACTTTCGACAAACAAAAAACAATTGTGAAGACTGTCAACTTTTATTTTGTGTGCGTCCGGGCTACCTCCGAAACCAAGGTAGCCGCTGGTCCAACCCGGATTGCCATTGACATCCCATGTTGCAACCACTGCATCTGAAAAACCCAGGTTATCAAAACTTGTGAATGCAGCATAACTTGTAGCCTGGTCATCCAGAGCAAGCGAAATTCCATAGTTGTCATTCATCCATGAAAGAGTGCGTGACCATGTTTCAGTTCCGGATGGATCGTATTTTTTCAAAATTATTTCTGTAGGACTAACAGAGTAATTTAAAGTTCCGAGAACATAAATATTTCCATTCTGATCGATTTTAATATCAGCCGGATAAACTTCTTCCGGGGTGTAAATATCCCAGACTCTGTTTCCATTGGGATCATATTTGACCAATCTCATTCTGTAAGTTGGATTTCCCGGCGCATGTATCGGATTAAAGTTGTAACCACCTGCATAAATGGCAACGTAGGTATTCTGGTTATTATCAACAGCTATTATCGATGATTCCCCTGTTTCATACAATTGAATGTATAGATCTTCCCATCGTTTTGCTCCATGCTTGTCATAACAAACTGTATAAACATTCAATCCTCCATCTCGCCCTTCTCCGGAGCCTGTCACGTAAATATTTCTATCGGCATCCATGACGCTTCCGCTCGGGAAATCGTAACTGTTATTTGAACGTGAAATCAGTTTATTCCATTGAATAGCTCCGGAACCTGAAAATCGCGTACACAGAAAATCTTCCGCGGTCAAAAGTTGAAAATCAAAACCGGCAATTGTAAATGTTCCTCCTGCATCAACACTTAAGTATTGGCCATGCAGGTAATTTAAATAGCTGTCATAGCTCACACTTCGGGTAACTGTTTTATTCCATTGAAGGCTACCTGAATTATTGTGTTTTAACAGACAATAATCATAATGTCCTCCCGTATTTGAATAACCCATCGTATAGATAAAACCAGCGGCATCACATTCAACAGAGATGCCTGCTTCATAATCGTTGGCAGTTCCATAAACAAATGTGGTTGGAGTACCTGTGGTATTGAACTTTACTGTAGTGAGATCATTATTGACTGTGAAATAATAGGTTCCTGTGATATAAGCATTCCCGGAAGGGTCCACCGCGATATCATGCGCCATTGAATAGGCGTATATTTCCGTAGTATAATTGCTCCAGTCTTCATTGCCGCCGGAAGTGTATCTGGTGACTGTTGCGTAATTATTGAGAGAGCCTGCCGTAAAAATATTTCCTGCAGATGAACGAATGATGGCAACAGCATAATCATTTGATGAAGTATACTTCGTGCTGGACCAGTTTACGGACCCTGCAGAATTATAGGAGACGGTTACCACATTGTTATATTGATTCGCTGTCCTGCAATTCCCGGCGACATAACAGTTGCCGGATGCATCCGCACAAATTGCACTGGCCTGGTTGGCTCCTGTAAATCCAAGTGAAAAATCCTTCTGCCATTGAAAATTGCCATTGGCGTCGTATTTTATTGTTCTGAATTGAGATGTAGTTGCAAGACTATCCTGGCAGGAAGCAGCAAGATAAATTTGATTCGCGCTTCCAATAGCGATACCATTTGACAAATCCGAATCTGTTGCCGGGTCACTGTATTGTCGAATCCATTGCAAGGAACCGGATAAATCATATTTCATCAAAATGATTTGCGAGTGCTGACTCCCATCCAATGCGTTTCCGGTAATATAGATAGCGGAGGAACCATCATAAGCAATACCTGTCGGATAACAATTGTCTCCGGTTGGATTGATGTAATACTTCTTCCATAACACATCTCCGTTCGGATCCAGTTTGACAGTCATAATGCTATTGATTACGGAAAGCCCCATGGCTTCCGCTACCATACCTGTTATGTACGTATTTCCCTGTGCATCCTGTGTGGTTCCGCTTGCGTAATCTTCGTTGATTCCGGGGCCACCATCGTGGGCTGCCCAGTTTAACTGAACGGATTGTCCATTCACATTGAAGCACGAAAAAATAAGCAAGCCAAGAGCAATCTTGAGTAATTGAGTTTTCATGTTGGTTATAATTAAAACGATAGAAATAAAAGGATGGGAAGTTCAATCCCATTGCATCGCAATTTATGAAAATTCGGCATTTTGCCTAATTTAAAGAATAGAAATTGTGGTAAATTAATTGTACAAATTTCAGAATGTTTCGAAAATGATTTATTTTCTGATAAAATGGAAAAATATTCAAAGAGGACGAACTTCCATGCAATACTAATCCAAAGATTAGCAGTTTAAATAAGTCTGAGGTCAGTACTGGTGTACCCTGAAGAAAGAGCGAGGTTTTGCTCGAATTCACAAAACCATGCTTTCATTTCGATTCTTGAAGAACAGATACAGATAATTTTATGACGTAAAATCTATCAATCTCGATATTAAAGTTCAGAGAAAATACCGGTATATACAGGCGTGCCATTCTCATCTTCGAGTTTGAGCAAATATGTACCTGCCGCGAATCCATCAAGATTAACCTGGAAGTTTTCAGGACCTTTGTTCATCGTTTTTGTTTCTGTGATAATTTGTTCTCCAAGAGTATTCAATATCGAAATTCGGATCTTGTGATTTGATGGTGAATTGTAATGTATAGTCAGCAAATGTTGTCCGGGTTGAATTGACACTTGTGTCGATTCTGAATTAGTTTTGTTCAAAAGCACAATTGTATTGCTATAGGTAAATTTCCCGTCATAATCAGTTTGCTTAAGCCTGTAATATGTTCTTCCGGGAAGCGGATATTCATCGAGTGCAGTGTATCGCTTTTCTTCGGTACTATTTCCCGCGCCATCTATTTTTGCAATTTCTTCAAAACTGATCCCATCAGCCGAGTGTTCGAGCGTAAAGTAATCATTGTTGATTTCGCTGGCTGTAATCCATTCCAGAACATTTTTATTTCCATTTGCATAACCACTGAAAGAAAGTAATTCAATTGGTAACGGTGATCCTGAAACTCCCGTTCCAAATGAAGAAAAACCATTTAAGCCGTCGCGTCTCGTTTGTGCAGGAGTACTTCCCATATTGCAGATTCCGTTTAAGGACCAGCTTGCCGATGATGGTGGAGTAAGTGTTGATGAAACGACAGTTGTAAACATTGGAACAGCTGTAAAGTTTGTGTTGAATAACGTCAAGTCAAATGTTCCACTGTTGTTATTGGCAGAAGCAATGAAGTTCCAGTATCCGTTATCCAAAACAGGGAATAAACTGTAATCGTACCCAAGACAATCAGAAGAGACCGGCCCGTTGGGAAGTGAAGGATAACTTTCGAAATTGACGAGCAGATCCGGAATTGTAGTATTTGTAGTGAAGCGGACATTCGCTTTTTGATATCGTTTAATAATATGACCAACTGGAAAATCATAGGATGATGCAGTGCCATCAAGATAACGGCGCAGATACCCTTGAACAAAACTATTCACTGAACCACCGGTAATAGCTCCGGGAGAATTATTTTTCATCGTTACTTCAAGCGCATTCGTAATAATGTTGCCGAGTTGTAATGATAATGAACCACTCGTGCTCAAAGACATATTGTTTCCAATGAGGTTCACACCTGCACCGGTATTGTTGATGATGACATTTTGTAAATCCAATGCTCCTCCAGCAGAGTAGTTCTGTAAGGCTGTTCCGATAAATTCTAAAAACCCTGAGGGAAATGAATTGATGTAAGTTGTTCCTCCGGCAGCATTGTTAAAATCACCACCAAGACGAATTCTCCTGTTATTCGTATTCAGAATACTTGTTGCATTGATTGTTGTCAGGTTGCCTGTGATGTCCGTGTTTTGATTAAGAGTAACCATTGTCCCGGCTGGTTTGTTTACGGTAAAATGCCAGAACTTACTTGTTCCGGCAAGAACACCGGTCACAATCTGGTTATGTATCACACCTCCGGCGCAACCCAGGCAGGTGTCCTGAAATAATACTGTGCTCGAATTTCCCGCTGTGAAAAGTCCATTGTTAGTATAGTCATTGCACACCATCAACTGCCTGTTGGCTGTCAGAGTAAGTCTTGCACAGGAGATGATTGTAATGCTCCTGCAACTGGCATCCTGTGTGGAAATGACCGGTTGGTTTACCGGACCACCCGGAATTGAAACATTGTATCTGCAATCCGGCACAACACAGCCGCCCCAATTATTTTTGTCATGCCAATCAGTACTCACCGCGCCTGTCCACGTTAAGGTTGTGCCCGATGCAATTGAAATTGTCGCCGTGGTTGAATTGGTGCAACCGTTTGCGTCACGGATGGTGAGCGTGTAAGTACCGATACTTAATCCCGAAAAAAGTGTGGCCGATTGGAAATTAATTCCATTGATGGAGTACTGATAAGGTGCTGTACCACCCGAACCAAAAGCTGTGATTGATCCATTTGCTGATCCACACGAGGCCGCGACAGTTGTAGCGGAAATGTTCGGCGCTGAACCGGGGTTTACATTCACAGATGTAGTATTGATGCAATTGTTCGCGTCTTTAATGGTGACAGTGTAAGGACCTACTGCAAGATTGGTGAAAATAAAACTGGTTTGAAAAATTACTCCGTTGACAGAATACTGATAAGGCGCAGTACCTCCCGTACCTGTCACGATTATCTTACCACTGCCAGGAGAACATGCAGCGGAAGAAGTTGCACTGAGTTGTGGTCCGGTAATTCCGGATACGGTGACGTTGGTACTGCTGATGCAACCGTTTGCATCCCGTAAGGTCAGGCTGTACAATCCCGCGGATAGTCCGTTGAAGTTTCCATTTGCCTGAAATGTTGTTCCATCAATCGAATATTGGTAGGGAAGAGTGCCGCTTGATCCTGTCAGGTTGATACTTCCATTACCCTGACCGCATGCTTCCGGGGTTGAGCTTGCGCTGACTTGTGGTAATGGCGCCGCATTCACTGTGATGCTTGAAATATTGATACAACCAGTAGCATCTTTCGCTGTGATCGCATATTGTCCGGCCGACAAACCCGTAAATGTTCCGGAGTTTTGAAAGTTGATTCCATTCAAACTGAATGAGACTGGTGCAACACCACCTGTTGCAGATGCATTAATGATTCCGTTATTTATTCCGCAACTTGCATCAGTTTTCGTCGCACTGATTGATGGTCCGTTGGAGTTCGCCACATACACAACTATAGAGTTCCTGCACACATTCGCCGCATCACGAATCGTAACGGTATAGAAGCCTGCTGTAAGACCGGAGAACAAAGTCCCCGTCTGAAAAGTGTTTCCTCCATCAATACTATATCTGTATGTTGGTGTTCCGTTCGATCCGGTTGTTGTGATAGTACCTGTACCCGAACCACACAAGGAAGGTGTGGTTGTCGCCGTAACCTGCGGACCAGCAACATTGCCTACAACTACAGTTGTCGTACTGATACATCCGTTCGCATCTCTTGCATAAACCGTATAAGTACCCGGAGGGATATTGTTAAAGGTTCCACTGCCCTGATAATTTATCCCGTCTATACTATGTCTGGTTGGGTTCTGACCGCCACTGCTGTTAGCATCAATCCTTCCATTGCTCTGCCCGCACTGGGCAGGAACAGAAGTTGCTGTGACAGTCGGACCGGAGCCTCCTCCAATATTAGCGATCACAACAGGGAAGGTTCCTGTACAACCATTGATATCTCTTGCCGTAACCGTGTAGGCGCCTGATAATAGTCCTGTAAATACATTGCCTGCCTGGAATGTTGTGCCGTTGATAGAATACTGATACGTCGGAGTTCCACCGGAAGCATTAGCGGTGATTGTGCCATTATTACTATTGCACGAAGTTGTCGTAGCAGTAGCAGTTACGCTTGGTCCAGGAATTGAATTGACAACAGTACGGTATTGACTTGTACATCCTACTGCATCTTTCACGGTCACCGTATATGCACCGGCACTCAAACCACTGAAAGTATTGCTGCTTTGAAAAGTTACTCCATTGATGGAATATTGAAGTGGTGCAGTTCCTCCGCTTCCTGATGCGGTGATGGTTCCATTTGCAAGCGTGCAGGATGAAATGGTAGCACTCGTAGTAATTTGCAATCCGGATGCGTTGTTTACGACGACTGGCGAAATACTGTTTGTACACCCATTCGCGTCTTTAATGGTTAGCGAATAAGCTCCTGCGGAAAGGCCGGAAAAAATATTTCCTGACTGAAATGCTGATCCGTTGAGAGAATATTGATACGGTTGAATTCCACCTGTACCGATCGCGAAGATTGCGCCATCACTTAAATTGCAGGAAGCAGTTGCGGCGCTATCTGTAACCTGAGGTAGTGACAAGTTGACGATTACTGAAATTGTATTCGTACAGCCATTTGCATCTCTTGCCAATACAGTATATGCACCTCCCTGAAGTCCTGAAAAAACTGTGGAAGTTTGAAATGTAAGGCCGTTGTTCAGACTGAATTGCACGGGTGCAGTTCCACCGCTACTGGATACAGTGACGGTTCCGGTAAAACTGTTGCAGGAGGTTGGAACCGCGGTAGCACTGATGACCGGCCCGGAAATGTCTGTTAATGTTAGCGGAATGGAATTGATACAACCTGTTGAATCTTTTACAGTGAGTGTATAATTTCCGGAAGCCATTCCTGTAAAAATATTGTTGGCAACAAAATTTACACCATTCAACGAATATGAATAGGGTGCAATTCCTCCTGAAACCGTCGCTGTAATGCTACCATTGTTATTTCCGCAACTTGCTCCAATGGTACTTGCCGTGATGGTTGTTACTCCGACATTGTTGATCAGGATGTTTCCGCTATTGGTACATCCTGTGGCGTCCTTCACAGTGATCACATGATTTCCGGATAAGAGTCCTGTGAAAGATGGACTCCCCTGGAAGCTTCCATTGTCAATGGAATAACTGTAGGGTGCTGTACCTCCTGATCCTGAAGCGGTGATTGTTCCATTTGCGATCCCACAAGATGCGTCTGTTTTTACAAGTGATACAGAAGGACCATTCGAATTTACTATTGTAACCACTCCGGAATTTCCACAACCGTTTCCATCACGCACGGTTAATGTGTACACGCCTGCACTTAAGCCAGTAAAATTTCCACTGCTTTGATAATTGACTCCGTCAATACTGTATGAAAGCGCGCCTGTTCCACCGCTGGCTGTTGCTGTAATCGTACCGGAAGCGGAACCACAGCTTGCATCTGTTTTTGTAATGGAAAGATTTGGAGCTACAATGTTGAATGTGGTGAGCGTTTGTGTACCGCTGCAGGTTTGGTTCACAATGGCGTGCACGGTATACGTCACATTTGGAAGAAGGCTTGTAAAAATTCCGGTGCTGTTGCTTGCCACCTGCGTTGTTCCATTGTAGAGTATATAGGTTACTGTTGATCCTGAAGGTGGATTTGGACTGAGCAACGCTGTTGCTGAAAGTGTTGTGCAATTGGTTGTAGCGGCAACAGAATATACTGTACTGGAACATCCATAAGCGCTGATATCGATGGATGCGACAAAACCGTTTCCACAAACGTAAAGCAACTTTTGCGCATCGTTGTTCAGGAGATCATAAACTGAGGCTGTTGGAAATCCGGAAATCGTGATGTCCGGATCCGCGGCATCGTCAAAAATGGAGCCTGTGAATTTGTAAACCTTCACGGTACCATTGATGGAGCCAACAAAAATATTATTGCATTCATCGGCTATGATTCCGCCCTGCATCAGGGCGGTGTTTGCCGCAATGCTAAGTGGAGTGCCAACTCCTGCCCCAGATGCTTTATCAAATGCCTTTAAATTTTTTCCATCCCAATAAAACATGTAAGAGGAATTTACTGCAAGAACATTACTTGAATTGTCAATTTGCGGACCTAGCAGGTAGGGACGATTGGCAATTTCCTGAATCGTGGTGAATCCGGATGTGATATTCCATGCAACGGAGGTACCACTGTAGGGAGCAGTGTTCTTGTAAATTTTATTTGATAAAGAAGGAGTTCCTATCAGTGACCCGTAAATGGTATACATGTCATTGTTAGAAGGATCAATAATGATATCCGAAATATCCTGCGCCCATCCTGTTCCAACGGAATAGGGGATTCCCGTAATGTTTACAGAAGATATGGTAGTCGAAGGAGGCGTGCAAATACCTAAGTTGATGTTAGAATTTGTCCCTCCCCCTGCTACCAATATTCTCGGTGAACCATTGTTGCAACTCCAAAGCATTTTCCAGTCCTCCTGAAATGAAGGATTTCCAGTAGATATGTAATTATCATAAATTCCCGCTGCGTTCAGGCGGATGATGCGAAAACCAGCACCGGGAGCAAAACCTTGTCCGAGATAGGTGCTGCCTGTTGTTTTTTCAACCACCCAACCACCATAGTACGTTCCAAAGCTCCAGGCAGGTACTGCGAGTGTTCCGTTGAATGTCCATTGTAAAATTCCATTCGGATCGTATTTAGCGAGTTTGTAAATTGAACCATCACCACCACCGGTGACAAAAATATTTCCCGCATAATCAAAATCAATATCTTTTGCCTTTCCGGCATTTCCACCGGTAAGATTTGCAGTGCTGCTTACAAAAGGATCGATCACAAGGCTGCGTTGCTGATCGTATCCATCCGGAAAGTGGAAACGTACATCGTCATTGGTAATTTTGTATTCGGTGTTCAGCTGAACTTTTCCATTTGAAGATAAATTTCCTGCTTCATCATAAAAACTAAGCGGTAACGATTGCTGAATTCCGTTTATGTCGGAACGAATGATCAGACTGCCATCTTTTTCCTTTTTTATTTTCCTGAGATCTCCGCCGTAATGCATGCAAATTAAATTCAGGTCAGCTCCGGCACTCACAATCAAACTGTATTCAAAACCGTGTTTTTTTATCGCGTCAAACGTGTAAACAAGATCAATTCCGGGATATAAATTTTTGTAAGTGATTTTTTTATAAGCATCCGCTTTCTCCTGCAACCATCCATAAGTGAAGTATGCAGCTGATGCCTGATCTACGATGATTTCCGGATCAGGATTCGCATGCATCCATTCCATCGTCAGTAATCGGTCTGTGACAGTTGTCCTTTTTTCAAGTTCAGCTTCCGGAATTCCTTTCGCTTCCAGTTTTTCTCTTTCACTTTCATTCAGGCTATGTGTTTTTCTTTGGAGATATACCAGTCCTTTTGAAGTAAACAACACAGGCATTTCTAAACCTTCGTAAGCAAAAAGAATCTTTCCCATTTGCGGCGCTGATTCCAACAGATCTCCGTATTGACCAACATTCCTGATGAAGACTCCACCTGTTCCAAAAACATCCTGATCCGGAGCGCTGGTGAAAGAAGGAGAGTAACTGTCCTTGCCCGACAACAAATTCACTTTCGGCTGATCCTGTATTTCCGGTGATTGCGCGATAGCTTTTGAAGGTAGAAGCAAACATGCATTCATGATCAGCACAAAAAAGAATTCAAAAGTTTTGTGGATGTAGTGAGTAGAGTGTTGTTTCATGCAATTTTGTTCAGGGAATCCGCGTGCTTTATTTTGAAATTATTGAAGGGCAATTGTTTTGTGCTCCTTTTGAAGATGAAGAACCTGTGATTGACATTGCACAATGGTTCGTTTATAGTGGGAGACCTTACATTCGAAGCATTCCATTTCTGTAATTTTGATTTATAAGAATATTACAGTATCCACTAATTCCTTGAATCTCTTATTCCAAATTCAATGACATCAGCTAATTAACAACCAAAAACAGGCTTTTTTTAATTAAATACCCTGAACGGGAATAAATAGATGTTGAAACAGATATCCTTTTTTCAGGCCTCCTAAAAACAAGCGTTATAACATGTAATTCTTGGAATAATCCAATTATATTATGTTCAGAGGGTTCCTGAGGAAAATGGGGCCCCCTTTTTTACATCTGAAAATGATTCAAAAAACACTCAATGAATAATTGTCTTCACTTAGAGTTGGTAAATAAAGGTGTATGCTGAAAACCTTTGGAGGAAATGGATGTACACCAATTTGTAACCTGGGGCTATCGCTCCTGAAAATAATTTTGTCATGAAGTCAATCTTCAAAGTGCCCGCGCTGATGTTTTGTCTACGCGTGTTGATTTTGTTGCTGAATCCAATACAAGTGCAGGCTCAACCCTTCGTGGATTTATTCAACGCGAAAGTGCAGTTCTTCTCTCCTCAGGAATATTCTTCAGAAAATTCCTCAAAGTTGGGAGGCTATCAGGCAGAGGCAACATTCCTTCTTCCAATGGAACAAAAAAACAAGGATGTTATTCTTGTCGGAGGCGATTACACACAATTGCATTTTGAAACCAGCGGTGCTACTGACATTCATACGGATCTGTACAGCACTTCATTGATGCTTGGCGCGGATCTGGGATGGAAGAATCCCAAGTGGAGAACAACATTGCTGGTTCTTCCAAAAATAAATTCAGATTATAAAGACATCAGTATGGAGGATGCACAATTGGGCGGACTTGCATTGTTTTGTTTCAAGAAAAAAGAAACACTCAAATATCATTTTGGAATTTATTACAACAGAGAATTTTTTGGAGATTATTTTCTTCCGCTTCTGGGTATAGACTGGAAAATCAATGAGCATATAAATTTATTCGGTGATCTTCCCAACAACCTGAATTTTGAATACAAAATTTCGAAATCATTTTATGCCGGAGCGGCATTGTATACCTGTATCAGTTCATACCGATTGAGCAGTGCGACAGGAGGATACTATGTTCGTGAAGGCGATAAAACAATGGGTCATGACGAATTGAAAATTTATATTAACGCGTATCTCAGCAAGCATTTTGTTGTTTATGCTGAAGCAGGTGAAACATTTTACCGGACCTACACCCTTTACAACAATGCTGATGAATTGCAGCAGTCTGCAGGTATTTACAGGAAAAGCAAAGATGGAATGTTTGTCAATACAGGTATTGCCTACAGGTTTCGTTTAGACTAATTTATCAATACGCACTTGCGTATTTCAGGAGCTGTGTAATTATTACACAGCTCTTTTTTATTCTAGTCAGGCAGAAAGAAGGTTTTTTCAGAAAAAGCAGAAGATTGATTTACATTTGTGGTTCTATGACCGACAAGGAAGAAATAATTCGTCATACCAGGAATTGGGTCAACCGGGTTGTGGTTGGTCTTAATTTTTGCCCATTTGCCGCTAAAGAAGTACGGCGCGGGTCCATTCATTATGATACAATAGAAACTGACGATACCGAAAAAAGCCTGGAATTGGTTGCGCAGGCTTTTCTTCAGCTTGATCAGAATGAACAAATTGAAACAACCTTACTCATCTTCCCTGAATCGTTACAGGATTTTAACGACTATCTCCACTTCGTTGAATTGACGGAATCTTTGCTCGAAGAAATGAATTACGAAGGCGTGTACCAGGTTGCCAGCTTTCATCCCAATTATCTTTTTCAGGGATCAGGAGAGGATGATCCGGCCAATTACACCAACCGCTCCCCGTATCCAATGTTACATTTGTTAAGGGAAGCCAGTCTTTCCGCCGCGATCGACAGCTTTCCGGATGTAGATGGAATTCCAGAAAGAAATATCGAACTTGCCCGTAAGAAAGGTCTCGCACAAATGAAGGCTCTTTGGGCTGCCTGCTTTAGTAATACAAAAGACTAATCCATCCTCAATTCTGTATCTTTGACCATTCAATTCCTGAAATGATATGATAAGATCAATTGCCTGCTTCCTTTTATTATTCATGAGTTTACAATTTTCGGTGGCTCAGCCCAAACGAAACAGCACTGCGGATATTCGCCTTAACCTGGAAAAGCTGAATACCCTTGGTTCAATTTTGTATGTCGCCGCTCACCCGGATGATGAGAATACGCGTTTGCTTTCTTACTACGCGAATGAAAAACATTTCAGGGCAACTTATATTTCTATGACCAGAGGTGATGGTGGCCAGAACCTGATCGGATCGGAGCAGGGCGAATTGCTCGGTGTCATCCGTACTCAGGAATTCTTGCCGCAAGAAGAGTGGATGGTGCCGAACAGATGTTCAGCCGCGCGGTGGATTTTGGGTACTCAAAAAATCCGGAGGAAACATTCACATTCTGGAACAAAGATTCAATTCTTTCAGATGTTGTCTGGGCAATCCGTAAAGTTCGTCCGGATATCATCATCATGCGTTTCCCGACAACCGGCGAAGGTGGACACGGACATCATACCGCTTCAGCGATTCTTGCAGTGGAAGCATTCAAAGCCGCTGCTGATCCTAAACGCTTTCCCGAACAATTGAAATATGTGGAGGTTTGGCAGGCTCAGCGCATCTTCTGGAATATGTTTCGTCCAAAGGAGGAAGAGGTTAAAGACAAACCGGATATCACCGGTGTTGACATTGGCGCTTTTAATTATTTACTCGGTAAATCATATGGCGAACTTGCTTCCGAAAGTCGCAGCATGCATAAGAGTCAGGGTTTTGGAACTGCCCGCAGCCGCGGCAAACAACTCGATTACCTGAAATTTATTGACGGAACACCCTTTCAACAAAATGAATTATCCGGAATCAATACTACATGGAGCAGAGTAAAGGGTGGAGAAGCAGTGTCTGCAGAAATTCAAAAAATTATTAAATCGTTCAACGATCAGAATCCCGGTGCAAGTATTCCTGCATTGTTTGCTTTGAGAAAGAAAATAAATGCGGAGATCAATGACGAGTACTGGAAAAATCTTAAAGTGAAAGAAATTAACGAACTCATTCTTTCCTGCGGTGGATTTTTCACGGAAGCTTTTGCCGACAATTCTTCAGTAATTCCTGGTGAAAAATTAAAAATCACTGCTTCAATCATCAACCGGACCGATCTTCCCTTTGTATTGAAATCAGTGCGTTTCAATACGGAGGATTCTGTGATGAATAAAACTTTGGAACAAAATGTATTGATCAATGCGGTTGATAGTGTAGTCGTACCTTCATCAGTGATGTATTCCAATCCCTATTGGCTGAATGAAAAACACGGATCAGGTTTGTTTACAGTCAAAGATCATCAGCAGATTGGTTTACCTGAAAATGCTCCTCAAATTTCAACCACTTTTCAGTTGAAATGGAACAACGAAGAAATTACAATAAGTCGCCCGGTTGTTTACAAATGGGTAGATCCTGTAAAAGGTGAACTGTATCGTTCGCTTGATGTCATTCCTGCTGTGAGTATTATCCCGGATGAAAAAGTTTTTGTTTTCGGAAATGAATCGCCGCGCACAGTTCGCATGAAATTAAAAGCAGGAACCGGAAACGTCAGAGGGGAATTGAAACTTCCCTTACCGGCGGGATGGACATCCTCTCCGGCTTCTATCCAATTTAATTTAGCTGCTAAGGATGAAGAAATGGAAGCCGACTTCACAGTTCAGCCTCCTGCGTCTTTTTCAGAGATACAAATAACACCAACCGCGGAAGTGAATGGCATAAGTTATCATCAATCACTTGAACGTTTGAATTACGATCACATTCCGGTGCAAACAATGGTTCGTCCTTGTGATTTGAAGTTTGTTCATGCTTCTTTGAAAACAATTCCTCTTCGCATCGGCTATATAGAAGGAGCCGGGGACAAAATTCCTCAATGCTTAAATCAGTTAGGTTATAATGTGCAAGTATTGAATGATGCTACGCTCACAACAGGTGATCTTTCAAATTATGATGTAATCATCACCGGGATCCGTGCTTACAATACCAACGAAAGAATTCCGGTGTACCAGCCTCGTCTGATGGAATATGTAAAAAATGGCGGTACACTTTTAGTACAATACAACACCAATAATTTTCTCAGCACACTCAAAGCGGAAATCGGACCTTATCCATTCAAAATTACCCGCGACAGAGTGACTAACGAAAACGCGAAAATAACTATCCTTGATACTGAAAGTAAATTACTGAAGTTTCCCAATCCTGTTTCACAAAGTGATTTCGACGGATGGATTCAGGAACGTGGTATTTATTTCGCAGGCGAATGGGATAGTCATTACAAAACATTATTTTCCATGAATGATCCCGGGGAAAAAGCTTCCGATGGAAGTTTGATTGTAGCTGAATATGGTAAAGGTCACTTTATCTATACAGGTCTGGTCTTCTTCCGCGAATTACCTGCCGGAGTGCCGGGAGCATATCGTTTATTTTTAAACCTGATGTCAATAGGTAAATAATCAGACCTTAATAAATAAAAGGCGCGAAGAGAAAAATCTCTCCGCGCCTTTTGTGTTCATTGCTCCCTTTGTTTTATTTCGCTTTTGCCGGCCATTCAGCAATCGCTTTTTCTACCTGTGTTTTGAAGAAAAATTCTCCAACGTTTTTATCGCCAAGCTCTTTTGCTTTGTTGGCATACACCAATGCTTCCTTATAGTTGTTTTTCGCGGCAAGCAACTGGGCTTTTGTCCAGTTGTTATACCATTCACTGCTGAGTTGGAGCGATTTTTCCACATATTTCAGACCTTCATCATAGTCCTTCTTTGTGTCCAGCATGTATCGTGCAGCGGAATTATAAACCCTCCATGTGCCTTCAGTACTGCTTTTAATATTAGCCATTGCCTGTTCGCTGGTTCCTGTAGTCACAGGAATGGTCAAACGAACTTTTTCCCATTCTATGACGATTTTGGCATTGTCATCACTGAAATCAGTAATACTGAAATTGAGACGTTCGCGCATCGGACATGCTTCAGGAGTCACTGTCATGCGCATCAAATCTTCATCGGCTTTGTATTCATCCACACTTGCAGTAGCATTTTTATTCAAAATGAATGTCCATGTAGATTTTCCTGGAATTGTGAAAATGGAGTAGCTGCCTTTAGGAACAGAAGTTTCGCCAATTTTAACATCTTTGCTAAAAGTGATCTTCGTTGCAGCATTGGCGCCTGTACGCCAGATTTTATCATACGGAAGTAAGTCGCCCCAAATGGCACGGCCTTTTACACCCGGACTACTGTAATCAATGGTAATGTCCGTGAGTCCCACTGCCTGCATGACACTTGCTTTTGGACTGGCCTGAGGTAAAACCAGTTGTGCTGAACTTAAATCAGGAATGAGTATTGCCAAAAGCAATGCCGCTGAAAGAAATAAGGTTTTTTTCATAGTTTGAGTTTATTTGAATGCAAGATACAGTTTTTTGAAAAGAACAGAGTCCTCTCATTTTTTGAAAGCATGTAAAAAAGCCGTATTTGGGAATAAAAAAGGATTTGTATTTGTCCGGAGTTTAAAAAAATGATAATATTATCCTTCCAATCAAAAATTTAATTCCATGGACCAGATCTTAGACACTCTTCAAACAGAAAAAACACAATTTAAATATGCAGGATTCGGCGATCGTTTAGTTGCGGCCATCATTGATTCCATTATTTTATGGGTAGTGAATGCCATAATCTCTTTTGCATTCGTTGGAAGCGCTGTGGTTAATAGTTCAGACATAAATTCCGGCACGATTGTAACCATGGTGGTCATGTATATTGTTTTGCTCGCTGTGAATTTCGGATATTTCGCCGGCATGGAAAGTTCCGCTCGTATGGCTACCATCGGAAAAAGCGCGATGGGACTAAGAGTATGTGACATGAATGGAGAACGAATCAGTTTTGGAAAAGCGACCGGACGTTACTTCGGTAAAATTGTTTCCAGTATTATTCTTGGTATCGGATACCTGATGGTGATCTGGAGTGATAAAAAGCAGGCATTGCACGATCAGATGGCGGGCACTTTGGTGCTTAAAAAATAAGCGGATCAGATCATTCCTCTCGCTTTCAGTTCAAGGTATTTGTTGATCGTATGAATTGACAGATCTTTCGGATCTGTGAGGATACTTTGTATTCCGTACTGTCCCAGTTGCTGAATGATCTGTTTTTTCTCGGAAGAATATTTTTGCGCGATCGTGTGATAGTAAATGTCACGAATGGTAGCTGAATTTTGCTTACCAAATTCTTCGATCTCCGTATTTTCAAAAAATACAACCACCAGCAAATGCAACCTGTTCAATTTTCTCAGGATCGGTAGCACCCGCTCAAGGGCATATTGGCTTTCAAAATTGGTATACAAAAACAAAAGACTTCTCCCTTTTACCGAATTCCGCACAGTAGTGTAAAGGAGTTCAAAGTTTGCTTCGTGCTGACTTTCTTTTTGTTTGTACAATGACTCCAGAATTTTCCGCAATTGCATGCGATTGCGTTCAGCTGGAAGAATAGTTTCAATTTTATCAGAAAATGTAATCAGCCCGGCTTTGTCTTGTTTGCGTAATGCGATATTGGAAATCACAAGACTTGTATTGATCGCATAATCGAGCAGGCTCATACCTGCGAAAGGCAATCGCATGCTTCGGCTCTTATCAACAAGAGAATAGATTTGCTGAGCTTTTTCATCTTCGTACTGATTCACCATCAGATCTGATTTACGACTCGTCGCTTTCCAGTTGATACTTCTGTAATCGTCCCCGGCTACATAATTTTTTATCTGCTCAAACTCATAACTGTGTCCCAGCCTGCGCAGTCTTTTGATGCCCTGAAAGGTTGATATTTTCGAGAATGCCTTTAATTCCATTGTCTTCATCTGAAGGATGGAAGGATAAACTGGAACTGATTTGTTTTGGTCGAAAATTATTCTCCGTGTAGCAAGACCAATTTTACTCTGAATATAAATATTCGTATTGCCAAAATTGAATTCGCCTCGACGTACAGGATGTAAAAAGTATGCAATGGTTTTTTGTTCTCCAGCGTCAAGGGTTTGATTGATTTCAAAATCCCGTTTCTGTAACTGTGCAGGTAATTCGTCAATAATTTTTACACTGAAATTTAAAGGAGATTGATTTCGGATATGAATCCTGATTTCATTGTCATCACCCAACGACATGAGCCTGGATGTGCTGCGATCACAACTGAAACTTGTGGAGGCACGGAATAAATTCGAAAGGTCGTAGAGAAAAACCAGGATCCAGGCAACGAATAGAATTTTAGCGACAACAAAAAGAAACGCGAACGGGAAACCGAACACAAATAACAACACGATCCCTCCTCCGGAAAAGAAGAAACGTGGCGTCAGGTATAGATTTCGGAAATGTTCGATCACCGTGGTACTTCTATGTTTTGTAAAATTCCTTTGATAATGTCTTCCGGACTCAGTCCTTCCATTTCCCGTTCAGGTGTAAGTATTATTCTGTGATTGAGTACTGGATAAGTTACACGCTGAATATCTTCCGGCGTCACGAAATCCCGTCCGGCAATCGCTGCCATCGCTTTCGCGGTTTTGAGAATGGCCATGGATGCGCGGGGCGATGCGCCTAGAAATAAATCCGCGTTGTTACGGGTGGTGTGTACAATCTGCGCGATATAATCAATCAGTTCCGCTTTGATGTGGATTTTTTCAATGACTGTCCGGAGTCCTGACAATTCTTTCGCTGAGAGCACAGGTTTCACTTCCTGTATGGCAGTCATGGAAAAGTCTTCGCTGAACCTGCGCAGGATTTGTTTTTCTTCCTCGAGCGCTGGATAGTTTAGTTTGATACGGAATATAAACCGGTCGAGCTGGGCTTCCGGTAATTTGTAGGTTCCTTCCTGTTCTATCGGATTCTGCGTCGCGATGACAAAAAACGGAAAGCCCAGTGGATGCGTAACACCATCAACAGTTATTTGACGTTCCTCCATCACTTCAAACAAAGCTGCTTGTGTCTTGGCGGGAGAACGATTGATTTCATCGATCAGAACAATATTCGAAAATACCGGACCCCGATTAAAAACAAATTCCGATGTTTTGAGATTGAATACAGATGTTCCGATAACATCGGTAGGCATCATGTCCGGTGTGAACTGAATGCGCGAGAAGCCGACATCCAAAGTTTTGGCGAGTAATTTCGCCATGAGTGTCTTCGCAATCCCCGGCACACCTTCGAGCAAGACATGACCACCGCTTAAAATTCCGGCCAGCATCAGGTCAATCGTTTCGTTCTGACCCACGATTACTTTTTGAATTTCTGCTTTCAGTTGCAAAGCCGCGAGTTGTAATGGTGAAACAGGAGGTTGTGCGGTGAATTCGGGCTGTGTGGTGTTTTCTTCCATCTTATTTACACGTTTTGTAAAAATGTTCTATCTTCTGATGAAAACTGATCAAAGTTTCATCATTTATTTCGAGGTTTTTATCGATCCAGTTGTATTGAGAAAATATATTTCGAATTTCTTCGGTATTAACTTCTGATTTCCGTGAAATTCTTTCAATCACATGATCATCCACATCGTAAGTATTGATGAAATACTTGTTGCGGATAAATGCCTGGAACAGTTTCATCTTGTGTACGCAGATGACACGGTGATTCTTTTCCTGGTAATACAATTGACCTACCGTGCGCACATATTCCAGAGAAGTATTTTTGTTGACCTCCTGGAGTGGAATAATTCTTTGTCTGCGCTTACCAAAAAACAACATGTACAAAATAGTAAATGCAAGAGTAAGATACCATGCCCAGCGTAAACTTTCCTGTGACAAAATATAACCCAAAGGACTTTGGCTCAAACGCAAATCCGAATTAAAATTCAGATTACTTTCCAGTTGGTTGTATTCATCCCAAATGATTTCACCGGGTTTCAGGTAAGAGAAAACCTGTGAAGCATATTCCAGGTTTGTCGGATTTTTCAATTGGTAATTTGAAAACGCCAGAGGTGTAGTATACAGGTAAAAATCACCATTGCCATAACGTGCATGCAGGTAATTAAACTGACCATTGTTCATGGACCCCAACACATCCTGGTCGGGATTTTCCTGACAAAAGAAGGTGCTGTCGATATAGGACCAGGAATATGAATATGGAATGTTGCGAAAAACATAATTCAGTCGTGTAGTTTTCCCGCTATGAAAACTTTCGGAATATAATCTCACATTCACAAAGGTGTCTTGCGCTTGGGCGTAATACAGGTATTCCTCAGCACAGGTGTCGGGGAAAATTTGTTCCAGAATTTCTGTCGGACAGGATCCGGCAGCGATGAAAGCGGTATTTCCTTCGTTGACGAAATCAAGCACCGTGTTGATCAGGCTGGTGTCAGAAGGAAATTGAGCACCCATGAAAATGTAATTCGCGTATTCACCGGATTTTCGTTTGGCCAGTAAATCTTTCAAAGGTTTTTTAGAAACGGTGAATGCTTTACCCGGAAAATAAGACTTCAGTAATTCTCCAATGACAAAAGCGCCATAAGGCTCCTTGCTTTCCAATTGATAACTTTCGTACCAGTTATACCTTTTTGTATTGCTCCTGAATAAATAAGCGATTCCCGCCAGCAGTAACACTCCGGCTAAACCAAGAATCCATTTTCTTGTTTTAGTCATTTCCGGATGCAGGATTTGAAGAGTTGATGTTCTTATTTTCTACCGCATTGACAGCAGAAGGAATGGAAGAAAGAAATGCATCAAAGGCAGGAACAGTGAGAATGAATTTATTTTCATTTATTTCCGCTTCTCCATACCAGAATCGCTCAAAAATAAGCGTGATGTCGGCAAAGGGAAAATAAATGCCGGTAGGAAAAGTCTCAGTCAAATAATCGTGATTGGTTTTTTCCTTTTTCCAATGGATGATTTTATGTCGTGACAATTCCCTGATAGCCATCAGGTACTTAACACGGATGGCTTCCCGATAATCCTTGCCTTCCAGAGCTCTTGAATACATTTGCTCCAGATCCATCTCCTGGATGTTTTCTTCGTCACGAATATTCAGGAATCCTGTGGAGGTGCTGATTTTTTTATTCCGGGCGAAATAATTTCCACGCATAATCTTATACAGCAAAAATATCAGGAGTGCTCCGACTCCGATGAACAAAATTGTCTTTACAATATCAGGATTCATGCTGAAACCGAAACTCCGCTTCTTCCCTGGCCGTGGCGCTGTATCGCTGGAATAATCAATATCTTTTGTCATCTTTTCCCATTGGCTCTTGCTGAACTCATGTTTACTCACAGCGGACGAGTCAATAGATATGTCGGCCCTGACCTGCAAAACAAATAGCAGGAGAAAAATTCCGAAAGACGCGAGGATATTTTTTCGGTTCATCTTTTTCTGGTTTCGGAAAGCTTGTTTTTAAAAGCCGACAAAGTGTGAAACAGCCCATTTGCTTCGTCGATCTCCCTGAGAGAAAACAACAACAAACCTGTACCGCAGGCAAAAATGGGAATGATCAAACCAAATATCAGGTAGGAGCTGAACAACATCAGGAAGAGCACAATTTGTTTCACCACTGTGCGATCAAGATTGAGATTCCAGTTCAGTATTTCATAGTAGAAATAAACCAGCGGAGAGTCGATGAGGAAGAAATAAATCAACCCTACGAGACAAAGCATAAAGAATAACGCGTATGTTTTGCCAATCGATACATTGATACTGCGAAGTCCATTTGAAAACCCATGCATGAGATCAACTCGGTCAAGGATCGAATTCACCAGCCACATTAGAAGAAAAGGGACAATTACAATAAACACAAAGAAAAGCAGGATGCCATCCATGAAAAAAGTAGAATGTATCAATGTTACTATGAGTAGGCTTTTAAAAAAATCAGCAACCGGGTTGTTGAAATTTTCCCTGTTGGCCGAATCGAAGTCAACCAGATGTTTTCTAAACCAACGCAAGGCATTTAATAAAATAAGTGTCATGAACAGGACATTGATGAACAGCAGCACCGGAAATTTTGAATAGTTGATAAATTGGGCCGCGAAAAACCAGTCGCGATAGGCGTATTTGTATTCGTTGCCATTCAGCAAATTTCCGGCATAGGGAAGAAGATAAACTATCGGTGCGCAAAGAACCGTCAACCACCAGGAGTAACGAAATAGTTTTCCAAAATCTTTTTTGTAAAAAAGAAAGATGTCTCTGAAAATTTCTCCATTACTTTTAATTTGGTTCACTTCAATACTGAACGATTCAGCGACAGGTAAAAGAACTTCTTTTTCTTCTTCTTCAAAACCTCTTCTGGCTTTCATTACAGGATACCAGACAAAATACCCGAGGATAAATGTGAGAGAGAGAAAAATCAGCAGCGCTTTTATCAAAGCCGGCATCTCAGTATAACGTGTCATGAAACTTTCAATGATGGCGGCAATGATGATGATAGGGACAATACCCAGAAGAATCCGGAAACCCTTCCTTGCGCTCAGCATGAAAGATTGTAAGCGGGAATAGGTTCCCGGAAAAACCAGTCCTTTTCCCATTGTAATTCCCGCTCCCGCACCGATGATGATACCGGAAATTTCAAGTGTCCCGTGGAGCCAGATGGTGAGAGATGAAGAAAGCAATAAACCCTGCTGATAAAAAAAAGTACTGAAAAGCTCCAACCATAATGCCATTGTAAATCACCATGAATACAGTGCCAAGAATATAGAATGCGCCAAACACAAAAGTCATAAAGGCGACTCTCAGATTGTTCAGTGAAATGTAAAGGAACATTTCCGAACTGCCGCTCTTTTTATAAACAGCCATCGGATCTCCTTTCTTGATATTTTCAAGGGTCATTTCTACATAATCATCACCCATGATTACTCTGGGAAATTGTTTGTCGTAGGCTGTAGAAACAACGCCGATAAGAAAGGACACAAGAAAAATGATGAGTGAAAGAGTGAGTTCCTTCCTGGCTTCGTATACCAGTCGGGGTAATTCTTCTTTCCAGAAATGAATAAAACGCTTTTTGTTTTCCTTACGGTTTTTATAAATACTGTGAAATACCTGTGAAGCGATATTGTTCAGGTAAACTCTTACCGTACGGTTAGGGTAAAATGTCTGGGAATAAGCAAGATCATCTGTAACCTGCACAAATAAATGGCTAAGCTTATCCGGATCTTTTCTTTCTTCTTTTAGCAGGGCTTCGAGTTCCTGCCATTTTTTCTTATTTTGTTCGATGAAATCCGTTTCGCGCATAGGCTCAGATAGTCTGTGTAAAAATAGCAATATTCTTAAGCCCTCTTTATCCGGTCCAAAGAAAGATCATGAAAACCATTGATATTACCACGGCCCAGAATGTTACCATCGAACATCATCTTGCGGAAATCGGAGACCGGATTTTCGCCTTTGTTATCGATTTTATCATCATTATCCTGAGTGTTGTGTTTTTTCGATTGCTTTACACAACGGTGATGCCTTCCGACTACCAGAAATTCGCTGATTATATTGTGAGTGTGCCCATCGTGCTTTTTTATACTCCCGTTTCCGAAATGCTCACACACGGAAGGTCGATCGGAAAAAAAGCGCAGGGTTTACAGGTGGTGAAATTGAACGGACAGGAAGTAGGATTTACGGATTACCTGATCCGCTGGACTTTCCGGATGGTGGATATTTATTTGTCACTCGGTTCTGTTGCTACATTACTGATCAGTTCGACAGACAAATCACAAAGACTTGGCGACATGCTCGCAAATACAACCGTTGTTCGCATTCGGCCACGTTACGCGGTTCAGCTGAAAAATATTTTATCGATGCAAAACGCGGGAACCTATACGCCACGCTATCCTGAAGTAAAACAAATGACAGAGAAGGATATGCTTTTTGTGAAATCCACCCTCGATCGTCTGAAAAATTATCCAAACGCGGCCCATCGTGAAGCCGCTGATGAGCTCGCGAAGGTACTTAGCGAACACCTTGGCATTACCAGCGTCTACGACCGCTCCGATGTCTTTCTGAAAACGTTAATTAACGATTATATTGTTTTGACCAGATAGTGTCCTTTGGGAAGTGAAGACAATGTTATTCAGTTAAGAAATCAATTTAGTTTCAATTGACCTAAAAGATCTCTGCGAGATGACGATCGTATGGTATACGATTGTGTCGTCCAGTTCCCGCCGAACAAGCTTTGTTTCATTTTACCAATTATTTTCGGCGGGAACTGGACGACATTCACCAGAATAAACTGCTGTCATCTCGCAGAGATCTTTTAGGTAATTTGGTAATATTGTCTCAGGCAAATAGGCAGACCCCTTTTTGCTTAAATAATAACATTGGGAAGTGAAGAGGGCCACGGGGCGAGGGTCAATTGGGACAGACTAACTAAGTGTGAAAGTGATCTTAATATCCTAAAAACACCGAAGACAAGCTTTACCAGATACCAGGTGGATGAGTTAGAATATTAATTTGATAAAAAAACCACAAAGCACTAAGTACTAACCACTAAGCACTAACCACTAACAACTACCTCTTGCGTGCAAAGTAAATCTTCCTGTGATTCGTCGCGAGTGGGTGATCAGAGAGGACAGGAGGGAAGAGGACGTGTTTTTTGACGAGGTCTTTGCTGAAGTTCTTTTCGTCGACAATGCTGACATTAAAACCGGCTGCCTCCAGCATCTCCTTGAAATCGCTTCCATAAATGCGGAGATGATCGTATTGTCCAAATTGTTTTTCCCGCTCTGCAGGATCGGTAATAGACAAATCTTCATAGGTCTTCACCAGATTGTCTTTCTGTGGTACTGAAAAAATTCCTGTGCCACCTTTCTTCAATATTCTGAATACCTCGCGGATTCCCCGTAAGTGATCAGGAACATGCTCCAATACATCAAATGCAATCACACAATCGTATGAGTTGTCAGCGATAGAGGGCATATTGGAAATGTCGAGCTGGAAATCAATTTTTCTATAAGTATATCCTTCCGCAAGGAAATCCGCTGTCTGATAAGTAGTGGCTTTATCCTGTATGAGTTGATCGAGATATTCTTCCGGAGCAAAATGAAGCACTTTTTTCCCGTAGATCAGTTGTTCAAATGAAAATTCTTTAATGTGTGTGAGCGAAGCGATCAGTAAGCGTTGACGGAAATGTGAATAGCAACGCGGACAAGTACTGTACTTTTGCCAATTGACAGAGCGAAGTTGATTAGCGCGATAACCGCAGACATTACATTCTACACTATAGCCGGTAAGTGTACGCCAGACCCAGATCAAACGGAAAAGAATGGCCTTTAAAAAATGTTTTAGGCTGCGAATTAATTTATTCATTTGAATTCCCCAGAAACATCCTTGAATTTCAGAAGGTCTTTGTGTATGCAAAGTAATTATTTTATTGTGCTCCGGATCATTCTTCAATCAAAAATAACACTCCTCAAAATCAATGTACAGGCCCTGGAACCCGCCGGGTGCTTGACTTTTTTAAAACATTCAACGAATAATAAACTTATTCAGGGAAATACTTATGCTTTTAAACTTTATTGGATAATTTCTTTGAGAAGAGAAATACGATCACAATGAACAGCCATGAAACAAAGGGAATCACGAGATATACAAAAGCTGGTTTTGCGCCCGGAAGAGTGAGGACTCCACTATATACTAACAATGAAAGAATTGACAGAATAATCACGAGCTTGTTGATGGATGTACGAAGGGGATATACTCGTTTATTTTCCGTCATCATGGCAAAAAATAGCCCGGCAAAAGGTGAAATGACCCAGCAAGTAAACAAACCCAGCAGCAAAAGGGATTTTTGTTGACTGCTTACCCGGAACATGAAAAAAAGCGAGCCAATAATTCCAATCAGCGCTGACGCAAGAGCGATTGTTCGGAATGAGTTTTTGTCAGAAGAAGATTTTTCGGTCATAATCCTTCTATTGCTTTCCGGTTGTACACCTGGTTAATTCAGATTTGAAGTTCGTAAAAATAGTTCACATAAAAAAGTACCGTGTTAGAAATAGAAAAGGGGCATAGATTGCTCCATGCCCCTTTTCATAAATATGTGTTCCTAGTTTTTCGAAAAATTCTTTTCCATCATTCCGCCATTGCCGTCGAAATCATTAGTGATTACCAATACTGATTTGTTCAGCTTTATCACCTGCCATGTACCATTGTATCTTGGGAATCCATCAATGGTAATTTCAACCTTTGTCATGGTGGTGTGAACAGAAACCGTTCCTCTTCCCACTTCCACGAGATTTTCTCCACGTGAAGGTGCCGCTTTGCGGATCAGGGTTCCATTGTCGATGGTCCAGGTTTCGTCAGGCAAACTGCTTGGGATCTGGATCATGCTCCAGGTACCGTTTAATTCAGACATCACACCTTTTTCCGACTTCAGGTATTCCGCTTTTTCACAAGAAGTAAATGTCATTCCTGTTATGAAAAGTAAACAGGTTAGTACATAAGTAGAAATTTTCATCATGAGAATAAATGTTATGTGAGGAATAAAACTATTAAGCCTGAGCAATTGAATACAGCATGCTCATCGCATGGTCTCTTACGTGAGGTTTTTTGTTCCGTTGCAGATGCCTCAAAAGCTGGCTGTAAGAAAAAGCGGAATTCGTTAGAGAATTAAGTGTCTTTGAAAATTAATCCCTGATTAAAAGCAAATGCAGAAGAATAATAAAAAATTTCAATTGTAAGGTTTAAGCCCAAATAGCTCACCGCTTAGCGTCCTTGGCGTCTTTGCGAGAAATAATTTCACGCAAAGGACGCTAAGATTTAGTACTTCATAAGCTTTACGCTTTCCTGTATCCCTTCTCCTCGAAGTTGTAAAAAGTACACCCCGCCGGATAAATCCACATGGATAGATTTCTTTGCGACAAGATCCTGTTCCACATCCATTGTTCCCTGCCAGATGATCTGACCAATTGCATCATAAATATCAATTTCCAGTTGCTGTACATTTCTTGCATTGAATATTTCTATATAAAAACTTCCTTCATTCGGATTCGGATAAATGTGAATGTAATATTGCGGCCCTTTGCATTCAGTGGTCAGTACTTCTATACTATCAGCCGCTATGCATCGAAAATCAGCGGAAGCGGTGACCCAGTAAATTCCGGCCGATTGTATCGCCAACGTTGAATCGTGCGAACCATTAGACCAGTTGTAGGTATAAAAATTCGCCCCCGCATGTAACAGCAAATTTTCGTTTTCACAAATTGTTGTATCCGGCCCCAGGTCAATATCCGAAAATATAAAGTAAGTTACCTCGATGGAATCTTCTACACTACAGTTTTCGGCAGTCACCGCATTCAGGATATAGGTTCCTGAAGTATCCACAACAATACTCGCGGTGGTTTCATTGGTTGACCAATGGTAATTCGTAAAGCCGTTGGTTGCCTGTAATGTAATTTGTTCGCCCGGACACAATGTTGTATCAATTCCCAGGTCCAGAGAAGGAACTATTTTATTTTCCACGTGAATTGTATCCGATGAAATGCAATTATGATCAGTATTAACTCTCACCCAATAATCACCGGGTTGGAAAATTGTCAGAGAAGCTTGTGTACTTTGATCTGACCATTGATAAGTGGCAAACTGGTTGCCTGGACTAATACTGATATAACCTCCCTGGCATAGTGCTGTGTCGATGCCAAGATTTGCACGCAGTGTGTCAAACACAATGTCTATCGTATCACTTGCCGGACAACTGGAAGCGGAAATTACCTGCACCCAATATGTGCCGCTTTGATTTACGTCAAGTGAAGATGCAGTGCTTTGGTCCGACCATGTATAAGAAGCGAAGCCCTGACCCGGACTGAGTTGCAGAGATGACCCATTGCATATGGTTGTATCACCGCCGAGTGAAATCTGCAATGAATTATCATAGATCACTTCAATTGTATCCGCCGCAAATGCATTACAATCTCCACGAGAGCTTACCTGTACCCAATATGTTCCTTCCTGCCAGGCGGTGAATTGTGAATTCGGTGATCCGTCCTGCCAACGATATGTTGTATATCCTGTTCCTGCATCGAGTACAACCACTGCGCCGGGGCAAATTATTTTATCCGGACCCAAATCAACATGTGTCAGGGAAGTGTCCTGTGTTATTTGTATCGTGTCGCGCAAAGTGCAGCCATTTGTAGTCGTGACTTTTACCCAATATTCTCCCGGGCTCGTAACAGAATAATTTGGATCAGGATTTCCATCCTGCCATTGATAGGTAAGGAAATTTTCCTGAAGGGAAAGGGTTAATGTGTCTCCTGCACACAAAGAAGTATCCGGACCAAGAGCGGGTAATGCCGGAACCGCGTGGATGAAAAGGGTATCTGAAAGGTTACCACAATTGGTCGTTTTCAAAATAACCAGCGTATCAGTACCTGCGCCGGTAAAGCTGAGTATGATGTTGCTGTCAGTTTGCGCATTGATGGTTGCATTTCCCAATATCGACCACGAATACGAACCAAGGTTCCAGACATTCGCTCTGATGGAATACTCCTCCAGTCCTGAATTGGGACATACTGTGTCCGGGCCACTGATCAAAAGATCATCCGTAAAAAATGCGGTCGACATAAAATTGGGAAGCCCCATCATGCTGTTTTCTCCATTCAGAAAAACGCCGTTAGGTCTTGCCATGCAGGCAATACCGGTAGCATTGGGATAATCAATCACCCCACGTAAGCATCAACAGGGTGAATCCATTGGGAAAATATATTTTCCCGTCCGGAGCCAGCTGTAGTCCATTTTGATTTCCCGGCGACATCAGCAATACTTCTGTTCTGGAATTGATAATCGTCGTGGGGTTGCCCGAGCTAAGATCATATTGCAAAATGTGACCATCACCCATATTTGTGTGTTCATAATGGTAAAGTTTTTTGTTGTCGGGAGAAAATTCAAGGCCATAATTGTATTGTGAAGCAGACATCGTAATCGGATTCGATAACAATCCAGTTGCATTGTCAAAATGATACAGCTCGAGAGAATAATCAAACGTACTGATAGCCATCCATTGTCCGTCAGAAGAAAATTTTATGTGTCCACGTCCCGGTTCATAAAACCATCCAGTATGTACTTGTCCGATCGCACTGACCACCGGTGTTGTATTCACACCAGAAGAATCTACGAGGTATGCTAAAAAGCGATTGGTTCCCCACTCGTGTGTCATCACCCAGATGGATCTGCCATTGCAATGCATCGTGCCTGAGACTTTTTCTTCAACTGGTGAAAAGAGATTAATGTTGTAAGGGAAAATATCACCAAGACCACCATTCAGGGTCATGTCAACAACAGAATACCGGAATGGAGCGGCGAAAGAATCTTCCGCCACCGCTGTTTCGAAAAAAATATATTTCTCCGGATGTTGCGGCCATGGAACAGCGAGACCTGCCTGGCTTGCCGACATTCCACCATATAAATAAATAGAGTTGGACATCGCGACATGATTGCGGTTAAACATCGTGTCTCCATCCGTGTAAAAGAGAAGATTGCCCGAAGGGTCCGACATGCTCACGCTACCTTCAAATACCCACAGCGCTCCATCGGTCACCGCTTGTACGGATCCGGATGAAAAATCCAGACCTGCATGACTTCCAAAATACCAATGTGCCGCCTGCATATCCTGGCAACGGCCAACCTGCACGAACACAGAAGAAGAAGTGTCATAACAAAGTCCGTTGAATGTCACCAGCGAAATGCTGTAGCCTCCGGTCTGGTAAAACATATAGCTGAGAGATGTGTCTGTACCAATAACCTGTCCGTCTTTGAGCCACTGGCAGGACACAATTCCCGGTGTAGTATTCGTAAATAACACTGTAGTGCTTCTCGGAATACAGGTGGAAGTATTCATGTTGAATGTACTCGCTGAACCACAAATCACTTCAATTGTATCATCCGCTGTTTGTGTGCAGCTGCTGTCGCCATTCATCGCGATGAGTTCGATGATATAGGTTCCCTGTGTTGGAAAAGTATAATTCAGATCTGTCGCCGACGAAACCGGAACATTGTTGACCAACCACTGATATGTGATTCCACCGGAACTAAAATTTTGGAAGGTGAGTGCAGTACCAACATTGACGGTACTGGAAGGCGTATTGAATACAGCTGTCACAGGATTCGTGCAAAGGCTCCAGCATCCGTGTGAAGCAAGCAGGCTCGCGCGCGCGTTGTTGGAGTGAGGCGATCATACGATCTTTTTGTCCGGAAGTAAATTGGGTATGACAACCAATTAGACCATAATCCATGTGATTAATAATCATATCCGGCTGATCACCGAGACCGCCCTGCGCAACAGGGCGAAAAGGGTTGTTCAATGAAACATCATCCGCGTCGGTGGTACAGGTGTTTGTTGTTGAATTACAGGGAACCGTCGCGGTGGAATTATCCGGTGGCGTATCGCAGACGTGATCACCATCAGCCAGACAATCGTTATTGGTACAAGCCCCTTCGAATGTATGATACAAACCGAAATAATGTCCTGCTTCATGTATGTGAACTTTGGAATTATCGGTAGAGCTGCCAAAAAACCGGCTTCGTTTACGATTCCATCTTCAGGATTACCGTGTGAGGATGGAAAGTAAGCGTAACCTGCTACTCCATTTCCCATGGACAGAGAAGTAATTTCCTTCACCAGCCAGATATTAAGGTAACGCTGCGGATCCCAACGGTTGAGATTTTTGAGAGTGATGTCATCCGTTTCCATGGTCATGTTGGTGAGTGTGGAAACATCGCGGTGATACCGGTAGTGAATGCTCCGTTCGGGTCCTGAATGGCAAGACAAAATTGAATACCTATATCCACACCGTTAGCCTGTGTATAAGCGCCCGAATTTGAAAAAGCTTCGTTGAGGTCACGAATTCCCTGGGCGACCACCGCGTCGGAAATGTTTTCTGTGCCGTTGTTGTGGATTATGTGGACGACGACGGGAATTGAAGCGATAGTTTGTGTTTGGTTGGAACCGCTTCCATGACGGGAAAGTCCGGTATTACGGATGTCCAGCTGATCGTGGATCAGGCTGTCGATTGCCTGGTGACGAGTGCGCAGGAGGGGATTTGACTGCAGTATGTTTTTCAGCAAATCATCCGAAGGGCAAACCGGCGCGTAGCGATCCTGAAGATGTGATGCATCTCCAAAACGCGGAGAAGAGGTATGTTGTTGGCCAAAAAGCGATAATGCAAAAACAAAAGCGCGAGGCAGGGGAAGAGTCTTTTCATAAAACGACAGGATCACCATGCTAAGGATCCTTCTGCCTGAAAGTACGGAAAAAATCATTTGCCGGTAGTTGCCCGGTGGTCAGTCATTGGTTTTGGTTGTCAGTTGTTGGTTTTAGTTGTTAGTGATTTTAACGTTTCGTTGATTTTACTCCCGACTCCCGACTTGCCTGTCGACCACTCGAAGGGTCAATGGAGTAGTTTGTCCGGTTTGATGAAATTTGGAAAAAAAGATCAATTTTTTAATAATTATTGTTTAATAGATAGATAATTGATCTTTCCGCCAGAGTTCATAAAGCAGGCCTTTGTATTTCTCAAATTGAATAAATCCAAACTCCAATTATTTAGTAATTTCTTTAAAAAATTTGGAGTTCATTTAAGGAAATAATTGTTTAACTTCGAATCAATAGCAAAATTCGACAAGTATTTTGAAATGGAAGTGATTCTTAATTCGATTATAAAAGGACTGATCATTATATCTTTTATTATTTCATCGGCCTTCATTTTTATTTTGGAAAGTACACCAAAGGCATGTCTGCATGGAAAACGAAAGGTGAAATCACCAGGGATGAAATTTTAAAAAGACCTATACTGGAAGTGCTGAACAATAAATACGATCGCTTGAAGTAAAAGGTTTTGAAATGTACTTCCTTGGACCGGGAATGGATGTCTGGGAAGCTACGTCTAAAAAGCGATTCACTAACGGAAAACATGATTTACATGATCAGAAACAAGATTTATCCTCATAGTAGTATTGCTACCAGAATTTGGTTTGAAAGAATAAATATTATTGATAAAACGAGTCAAAAACAGTATTTGGATACACTATATTACTTTGAATTGAAATAGAACGGCCAGCATTGAGATTTTAAATCAAATTGAAAAAGAGTGAGTATGTCTTGAGAAATCTATTCTAAACGCTTTTTTATATACTTTTATACTTAAGAAACGGGTAACAAATGTCAATACTCTGATGATTCAATTTCATTGATACGCTTGAGATGAAGGGCTCGATACCATAAGCGATAGAACTGAACTTTGTTTAAATGCTTAAAACACATATGCTATGGCTAAGCAAGGAGACCAAATCACTAATGCAAGGACAGGCAAAAAATGATTTTCCTTCAAACAGGGAAAGAAACAAATGGAAGGCTTTTGAAATCGAGTCTTTCAATCCTAAATCGGACATGCGAGAGCCTATTCATGTGCATCCAAAACAAGAGAGCTCTGCTCAAGTTATAACGGGAAGACCTCCACTTTTGGTTAATGATAAGAACAAGTTGTCGGGCCGGGTGAAAAATTATCATTCCTGCAGGTGTTCCACATTGCTTTTGGAATGAAGATGATATTGAAGCACATTCAATTCAACAGTTCACACCTGCACTAAAGATTGATGAGTTCTTCCGAATCTTTTTTTTCGCTCTTGCAAAAGACAACAAACTTAGTAAAAGGTGGAATGCCTCCATTTCTGCAGCTACCACTCATGGGAAAAAAACAACCGAAACGAAATCAGGGTAAATAAATCCTCCATGGGTGATCCAGTTTATCTTATTTGATATTAGCACCCATCAGTTTTTAATGGGTTATAGAGCCAGATATTATTCTAAAAATGAAGTTTAGTGTTAATTTTCGGGGTGAAAAATGGAATGAAAAGTGATTTCTTTACTGATTATGAGTAGAAATAAATTATTTCCCCGTTTATGTTAGATTTATCTTTTATGAAAAATAAAATTTGCAGGGCGCAAATTTTAGGGAGCTTATCGGCGCACCTTTTCATGGAAATATTAATGCTATTTGCTGGACTCGTAAACTTACAGGTGATTTTCGGAGATTGTAAAAAGACAGAGATTAACGGGAATATTATAGTGGTTCAGGAAGATGAATTATTGCAGCTTCACTTGAGTGATCAGGGCCAATTGGCCCGTGAGATTCTTATAAATGATTTAAATCTTTTGAAAGCTCATGGCGCTTCACCGGTCTTAAACTTATTAAGTACTATGAGAGAGACGAGAACTTCCCTTTTTTCCAACGGATGTTTATTCTTATCATGTTGATCGCTCCGGCACCGACGGATACTTTTTATGCACCTACTATGGCGAGTCGAGGAGATCCTTGCAACTTCACAGGCGGAACAAAAAATTCTTGTTCCGGAAATTCGCGAAGAGCTGAAAAACAATACAATGGTCTGGAGGAAGGATTTGCATACATTTTTATCTGAACATTTTTTTGATCTTCATTATAGGGCAAAACCAGATTCAAGTCCTGTTAGCTTAGGTATCGGAAACATGTGGAGATTGGCTGTTGATCATCCTGAAAGTAAAGTTCTACTCCTTGTGTTCATCGGGCACCACAGGAAAAGCCGGGAGAGATGCGTCTGTTGTTGATTTGTTGAATGTAAAAATTGGATTAAACAAAACATGAAAAAAACAAATTTTTATATCTGATTCTGTCCATTCTTCTCATCATGTTCTCAAAAGGAAAAGAATGAAAGTAATGGAAGTGGAAACAACAACCAGCAATTGCAACTTACTTCACATCCGCTTACCATTGGAAATTCCTGGTGCTATTATTCTGAAATGCACCTTGTAAATTCACTTGGAAACAGTATTCAGGATGATTATTATGATATGATTTGGGAAGTTGTTTCCGGATACAATTATCCATGGATTGGTTTGTTCGAAGGTTTCCCAGGTGGATAGTAATTGGAATGGTTCAGTTTATGTGCCCTG
The DNA here is from genome assembly GCA_016720935.1 of Bacteroidota bacterium. NCBI lineage: Bacteria > Pseudomonadati > Bacteroidota > Bacteroidota bacterium. The sequence goes on along the minus strand of JADKJP010000005.1, from coordinate 1,372 downwards.
CTTTCATTACTAATAAGCCGTGATTTTTTTTTACGTGGTGTAGCCGTAGAGGATCAGGGAAGGTATGTTGTATTTGAGGACTTCTGGAACAAGCGGTTAGAACCCGATTTGATTTATTCGTGCTCCTTTGGAATAAGCTTTTAACGACAGATTCAGTTTATGTACCCGGACAATATCCCTGAAATTTGAAATTTCCTTCGAATATAAATGAAATCCGGTTTTCATATGAATACAACGGGCCGGGTGGAGATGTGCTGTGAAACGAAAGTATATTAAGGACAGCAGTGCTAAATACGAATGCGGAATCTTTAATTGTATAAGCTGCTGTGTGTTTTGGGATAATTGATAACAATAACTCACTTGATTCTCGACGATCGGAAATCTATCAATATTTTTCTTCAAAAGGCTTAATACAGGAAGAGTGGAATGAAGCTGTGATTTTTGGGGAGGACTTGTAATTGATTCATTACACAGGATTACCAAACTTGTTCATGTGAATTTCTGAACCAGTTTCATTCATCCAACAGTTTCCGTTGTCCAGATGGAAATGAGGAGTTTCTCCTAAGAAGAGAGAACGGATTTGCTCAAATTTTTAAACGCCTGCTCTATTCCTTAGATTAACTATTAATTGTTGAGGAAGCAGAGGGCCAAAGACATTCAATTCAGAAAATAAATGAGAAAACTAATTGTAGCCATCAATATGCGACCCTTGAATGGCCAGTGATCACACCGCAATTATTCCGGATGAGGAGATTCATCAGCATTATACGGACTTGCTAAACGAAGACACTATCTTATATGGACGAATCAATTATCAATTAATGGAATTCTGGCGGACCCATCCTTGCAAATCCATCCGAGAGAGAAGTCGATGGTCGAATTTACGGTGTACCATTGATTAAGGTGTTCTAAACTTGTTTTTTCCACAACACCGAAAAATTTGGATTGGGAAACGGCAAAACTTTGCAAGGGAAGGATTTGAAATCGGATGTGATTGAACTAAACAAAAAGAAGGGAAGGGTATATTTGTCGGCAGTCCGGGCTTGATTGTGTTCCCGATGAATCTAAATTTAATTGATGAATTACAACTCTGTATTCACCTGGTTATTACTGGTAGCGGTTTACCTTTATTTAAAACATTATGAATAGAGTGGAACTGAAACTTCAAAAACGAAACTTTCCGATGTGGAGGCTGCGATACATATTATGAAACAATAAAAGTGGCGAAAGAGAGATTATTCAATAAATTCCGAAAAGATTTCAATATCGTGAGAATGAAAGATGTTTGTGTCTCTCCAAAAAAGTATATCTTGATATATTTAGAAGGAAATCAAATAGATTCGGTGTATTTCTACAAATACTTTAATGATAA